>NZ_CALIED010000016.1:0-60629 GCF_938022135.1 uncultured Psychrobacillus sp. | reverse complement strand
GTTCTTTTTTTTTCAAGAGCCTGTAAAGTAATCATACAGGAATGCTCCAGCGGGAATAGCGCGAGCTGAAGACCCTGGACCGAGCACAGCGAGGGAGTTTCAAGGAGGGAAAACTAAGGACGTCACACCGTGTGACAACGTTTTCCTGACCAACATCCTGTTGGCCTAAGCCGTGCCCGCGGAAAGCGTTCGCCGCAACGGAAAACTACTACTTTACCACATAGTAGAACTTACGAAAATTTCTAACTACACAAATAAATCGAGTAGGAGGGAGCGATTAACCCCCGACCTCTCACACCACCGTACGTACGGTTCCGTATACGGCGGTTCAATTAAGATGAATAACGCAAAGTTTCGTAACGAACTTGCAGACTTTTCAGCCCTTGGCTTTCCCAAAAGGATTTGCCGAGGGTTCTGTGTAATATGGGGCTTTTAGAAATGCGCCAGTACCCTTTTCGAGTATTTCCCCACTCGTAAGCTTTCCCATAAGGAACTTTTAATCGAGTAAGATTTCTAACTCTTGTTCGAGGTTTCTTCCAATCCTTCCACAGGCACATACGTAACCTTCGTTTAATCCAGCTATCCAGTGTTTTAAATGTGGTAGGTGTATCTGCTAAGGCGAAATATCCACACCATCCCACTAGATATTGGTTCAACTTTTCGATTCTATATTCCATGGAATATGGCATCTTTCTAGAGGTAATTTCTCGTATTTTCTTCTTCATTCGTTGTAGGCTTGTTTTTGCAATACGAACCTTCGGTTCTTTATGAGCAGTAAAGCTAAACGCCAAGAATTTCCGATTCCAAGGGCGGTCCACTGCCGATTTCTTTTCGTTAACTTTCAGTCGAAGTTTTCCTTCAATAAATCGTTGTACACTCGCCATTGTTCGTACCCCTGCCCGTTCACTCTTCACATAGATATTGCAATCATCTGCGTACCGTACGAATTTATGTCCACGTTTCTCTAACTCTTTATCAAGTTCGTCTAATACGATGTTTGATAAGAGTGGACTTAGAGGTCCACCTTGCGGGGTTCCTTCTTCTGTACTGGAAACTACGCTATTTATCATGACACCGGATTGGAGATATTTACGAATGAGTTTTAGTAAAGGTTTATCTGAAATTCGTTTCGCTAACGTTGCCATTAGTCGGTCATGATTGACCTTATCAAAGAATTTCTCTAAATCCATATCCACAACCCATCGATAACCCTCTTTTATATAACCCTTTGCTTTTCGAATGGCATCATGGGCACTCCGATTTGGTCGGAATCCATAACTGTAATCCGAAAATGTTTTATCATATTCCTCAGATAGTATCTGCGATATAGCTTGTTGAATCAAACGATCTGTCACGGTTGGAATACCTAATAGACGCACACCACCGTCTGGTTTCGGGATTTCGATTCGACGTACTGGCTGTGGTTCATAGGTTCCATTTAAAATCTGCGATTTAATAGTTTTCCAATTTTCGAGGATGTGCTGTCGTAAGGTTTGTACGGGCATCATGTCTACTCCATGGCTTCCTTTATTCGCTTCCACTCGCTTTAACGCTTGCATCATGTTTTTCCGTTCAAGTATCTGATTCAACATCACCATTTCGTTCCTTTCCGTGAATAGCTTATCTTCTTTTGCCCAACTG
The DNA here is from genome assembly GCF_938022135.1 of uncultured Psychrobacillus sp. NCBI lineage: Bacteria > Bacillati > Bacillota > Bacilli > Caryophanales > Bacillaceae > Psychrobacillus > uncultured Psychrobacillus sp. The sequence continues at coordinate 58,988 of NZ_CALIED010000016.1, read as the reverse complement.
GACTACACCCTCCGCAAATACCCTCGTGGGATTCACCACTACTTTCTAAGCGTGAGGCACTAGTTTTCTGTGTTCAAACATCCAAGTTGGAAAGCCAAGGGCTATTCTCTCTTAATTGTTCGGTCCTTCCGAGTGGTTCTAGACCCATTCGTACTATGACCTCTGCTGACTTCTGACAGTTCAGCTGCTTGTCACCAAGCAGGTTATGAAGGGTACTTCACGTCTCTGTCAGACCTCCCCGGGTAAGCGCATACACTTTCACACCATCTATCCGCCTCATTTACTTGGTATGACCTTCGACAGAAAGAGCTTTGTTTTGTTTGGCAAACTCACTCAATCATACCTAGCCTTCTATGAGGTTCGTGTTCCTCGGACCGGTGCTTTGCCTCCAGCTTCCTTCAGATTCCGTATCACTACGGACACCTTTGCTCTTGGCTAACCTCTACTTCTGTCTTCGCGGTTCGGGACTTGCACCCTATAGTTCATGCGCATGCCGGGCGCACCAAAAAAAATGAAGATCACTCATTTGAGTAATCTTCATTTTTATATATGCTAAATATCATTATTTCGTAGGCATTTCTATGTCCACATATTTGTTGCTCTATTTAGTGTACTTAACAATCCTTGATTATATTCTACCCATTTCTTCATTTCTCGCTCTACCGCTTTGTTTTGCCATTCGAACCAAAAGGTCGGGCACTCGCTGCAATGGCTTTCGACACCTTTATTATTGCGCAAATCCCTACATGTAAATAACGTTTTTTTACGGCAATTATAGCAATAAATTTCTTTTTCATCTAATAGCATTATACGTCCCCTCCAATTACAATAAATTATTGACCATAAAGTGGATATTAATACCTTTAAATGGTTGTATTGGAGATTTAAAATCATTTAATCTAACTTATTTATAATCTACCTAAAAGAAAAAAGTCTCGAAACCAATGGCTTCGAGACTAGCAAGTTATATTCTTGCAGTTATAAACTGTATACTTCTATCTGCGATTAGCTCCTTATCGGCGTCTAACGTAGCAACATGGTAGCTATTTTTTAACTCCACAATTTCCTTCCCAACAGAGGAAATTGCTTCATATATTTGAAAGGAATTCCCTGGTGGAACTACATGATCCTCTGTAGATTTAAATATGAGAGCAGGTGCAGTAATTTTAGACAGATTATCACGTACTAGCCTAGATAGCAGAAGAATATCAGACATAGACTTTACAGGGGTTTTTGAATAAGCTAACTCCTTTATCCCTGCCTGCTTAATGTCAGAACCAATTCCCTCTACAAATCGAGTCTCACTTTGAGAAAGAGTTTCATAATTTTCAATCATGTCCGGCATATAGACGGCAGCATTAATCGGCATAATGCCTTTAATTTCAGGGTAGTTTTCAGCCAAGTATAAAGTAAGCGTACCACCCATTGATAGTCCACAAACAAATATGTCTGAGCATGTTTCTTGAAGCTTGGTCAATCCTTTTTCTACGTCTTTCATCCAATCCTCATAGCTTGCACGCTCCATATCCTCTGGTGCTGTACCATGGCCGGTGAGTCTTGGTCCAAAAACCGTAAAGCCTGCTTCGGCAAACCTTTCCCCTAAATAATGCATACTTTGAGTGGATCCTGTAAATCCATGTATCACTAACACCCCTACATGATTTCCCTCGTAGAAAAATTCCTCTGCACCCTCTAGCACTTCATAATTCACGTTCCCATCCCCCTTCTACGTTTTTATTTACTTAACGACATTTCATACCATTATTCCTTACCACATTTCTATCTCATTTAAACTCTATTTCACTCCAACCAACCGTTTTCATTTGCTTTGTTTACTGCTTGTTGTCTGCTTTCCACGTGAAGCTTTTGGATAGACGAGGATAAGTAATTTCGGACAGTACCCTTCGTTAAAAATAATCGCTTTGTGATTTCTGAAGTAGTTAACCCTTCTTTAACAAGACGGAGGACGTCCCTTTCTCGGTCATTCAGAGGATTCTCTACTTTCATGAAAAGAGTGGCTGCTAAATCTCTGCTCACAACCCTTTCGCCAGCAGCCACCTTTCGAATAGACTCTATTAATAAATCAATTGGCTCGTCCTTCAGTAAATATCCAGTTACGTTACTGTCAATCGCTTTTTGTAAATATCCCACTCGTGAAAAAGTAGTGACAATCATAACTTTGCTTGGAATCTGTTCCTCTTCTATTTTTCGAGCGAGCTCCAGTCCCGTCATATGTGGCATTTCAATATCTAAAATACATACATCAGGTGTTTCCTTCACAATTAGTTCCCAGGCTGTCTGACCATCCTGTGCCTCACCAACGACTTCTATATCTGCTTCAAAGGATAATAAAGAAGAAAATGCACCTAGAAGCATTTTCTGATCCTCAGCAATTACTACTCTTATCACGATGTATCCTCCTTACGAATGAATTGGTAATGTAATCGTTATGATAGTACCTCCAGAGGAACCCTCTTTTACAAGTACGTCGCCTTGTAAAGAATGCATCCGCTCCTTCATCGAGACTAGACCATTTCCAAATCGCTTCATCTCTATACCAATTCCATCGTCCTTGATATGTATGCAGAATACCTTATCTTTAAACTCTGTATAGATTTCACAACATTTCGCCTGACTATGTCGAAGTATGTTTGTTGTCGCCTCTCTCACACAAAGAGAGATCATGGTTTCCTCTACATTAGATAATGGTTGGCGACAATCATGATTAGATTGAACATTAATTCCCGCAGATTTTAGTACTTGCCCCGAACGTTCTAGCTCACTTTCGAGAGATATAAATTTCATATCCGTCACCAGTTCACTTACCTGCTTCATAGCAGTTCTTGTAGTTGCTAAAATATCGTCTAACTCCCTCTTAACCTTAGCTTGTTCCGTGCCTACTAATTTGGAAGCAAGCTCTGTCTTCAGCTTAATAATCGTTAAAGTATGGCCAATTGTATCATGTAGATCTCTCGCAATTCTCTGTCTTTCTTCTTGCTGAACAAGCTGTTTATTTACTTCATTTAATTTTGTTTGCAGATTAGATGTTTTTAAAAGAAAATACCTTAGTATAGGCAATGCAAGCTGAATAATCATGAAGGCTACTAAGACAGAAAAATCTAAACCATGGAGCTGCTCCTTCCAAAGAAAAAGGATAAAAAGGCAGGCAACTCCTGCTATTCCAAGCCCTATATGAAACTTAGACTTAGCTCTCCCTAACAAATCTGCAAACAAAAAACCAAAAGTAATAATTACAGAGCCCTCGAAAAAGCTTAATATTATAAGAAGCGAGTAACCAACAAGTACAGCACATAGAAGGAGCCAATCCTTATTCCACAATGCAATATAATAGGAAATAACAATGAGTAATAGAAGGATGAGCTGTATTCCGGGATGCAAGGCTGAATCAGATAGCATTACTAAGGTAAAAAGAAAAATGATGGATGCTACATCTATGATTAAATATTTCTTCGCCTGATCTACAGGATAAAATTTTATATTTGTCACCTCTATTCACGAATTATTTGGAGACAGCTGCTACAGCTCTTCTCCTAAGCCACTCCAATGGTCCAGTCTGCAATGTCCGTATACAAACATAGGCAAATAAGAATTGAAATAAAGTAATGCAGAGCCATATAGCGACTATAGTAAAACTACCTATTTTCCCACCTAATCCTAGACCCCAGCCATAAAATATAATAGAAGCTAAAAGGTTTTGTGAGACGTAGCAGCTTAGTGACATTTTCCCGACTTCTTCTAATCGAGACCAAAGCCACTCTACCTTTCTATATTCTACTAATATACCAAATAATCCTATATAGCCAAGAGACATAATGGGTGCAAATAGATAACGAACAGGCAAATCAAATGCACCACCTGGTACAAATATAAGTAGATTTAATGGAACACCTATATACATACCTAATTTAAATAGTTTTTTACGCTTCTTTTTACCAATCTCTGTTTTAGAAAAAGTACCAGATCGCATAAGAAATACTCCTAGTAAAAACAAGCATATATTCATTGGTACGATTAAAATCACTTCTAATCTATAATAAATAAAATTGACCAAACGGTTTTTAACCTGCTCGAGCCATGTACCACTTTCATAGAGTACCGCTCCCTCATAAGTACCCAATGACATGTTTAATGACCCCACTAGAGCTGCTACTAAGATTAATAGAATAATGACTGCATGAAAACTTCCGACTCCAATCATTATTTTTTTCATAAAGGAATCTCCCCGTCTTAAAATAAAAGCTACAATTAAACCGGTGATGGCATAGCTCATCAAGATGTCATATTCCATTACGAGCATAAAATGAATAAACCCTTCCAGAAGTAAAAATAATAATGTCCATACATACACGCCAGGCCATGCATTCCCTTTACGTTTCGCCTGCTGATATTTTATCTCTAGGCCTACTCCAAACATGATGGTTAGTAACCCTAGAAACTTTCCGTTTGCAAAAAAGAGAACTGCCATTCTAAGAAAGTCCTCCAATGTCCACCACCCGGTATAGTTTGAAGTCGTTGTATAAGCCAAGTCTCCCAAATAAGCAAAAATCCATATATTAGTCCCTAGTGTTCCTAGCACTGCAAAACCACGAAGAATATCTATTAAGCGCAATCTTTCATTTGTCATCAAATAACCCTCTCTTTCTTCTGTAAAAACTCATTCCCTTATATAAAATAATAAAGAGAAATCACGGATGCTAACATTCACAGCAGTCAGAAGTATAAGATGACACTTGTCATAACTAATCAAAAAAAGACAAGTAATGAACCATCTCGAACATCTCCGAAATGGTTCATTGCTTGTCTTTTCATCTAAGCTTTCTATCGTGAATGCGTTTTAACCAATCATCTAAATAGGCATCAAACAAAATCGGCCTTTCAATCTGTAGGTTATGGCCAGCACCATCTAGAATGGCGTAGGTTGCCTGAGGGAAATTGTCTTTTAAATGGAGCGCATCCTGAAAGCCTACTACATCATCCTGCCTTCCAAGTAAGAAAACGGACGGTTGTTCAAAGTTTGGTTCTTCAAACCAGCTACTAAAAGAATAGTTACTCGCAATTTTCTCTAAAAATGGTTGATCTGCTCGATTCATTCCACTGACAATTTCTTTCATCCAACGATTGTAGGTGTATTCATTTAATACGACGCAGTTCTCCTCGAATGCCACTTTTATATCGCTTCCCAAGGTTAGTAAGAATAGCTCATCCTTTGCTGCTGCTGTTTGTTTAACAGGAAGTGTTCTTTTATCACGAGCGGCATAAATAACGGGGCAAATAAAGAAAGCACCTAGAATAGAAAAACTTTCCTTAGCGATTACTCCGCGTGCCAAATAACCTCCATATGACTCTGCTGCTATTAAAAATGGCTCATTTTGGATTTCCTTTTCTATAAAACCAATCACTATATCTAACATATCATCGGTATTGTTTAGATGAGCGAATTGCTTGGATTTACCCATTCCAGGTAAGTCTATGTATATTCTTTTATAGGAAGCTCCTGACTTTTGAAAGAAAGGCTCCATACATCCCTTCATCAGCTCCATATCAGGCGAAAACCCATGAAGCATTAAAATAGGGGTTCCTTCTCCGTATATTTCATAATAGATTTCTACGTCCTTTATTGATGTGTACATACTATTGTTCTCCTCCATTACTGACAAGCGCCAAGTGGATTACCATCCGGATCAAAAAACGTAAAGTACTTCTTATCCCCATCTCCGTCTAGTGAATTTACTGCAATTCCTTTAGATTTTAACTCATCATAAAGCGTCTCTATATTCTCGGGTATAAAGTTAATATATTTCCCTACGCCAAAATGGTTCGAAGGAAATTTCATAGGAGTATGATATTCTACCTTGACTAAACAAACGACAGTCGGTGAATCACTTGATATCTTCATGACTGCAGCTTCTTCCTCTATATAGTTTAGCTGGAAACCTAGTACCTCCTCGTACCAGCGTGCTGAAACCTTAGAGTCCCTCACAGGGATAAAAATCCCCTCTACACCCTTAAGCAATGACTTGTTCAAGTTGTATCCTCCTCTCTCTTCTTCTATATAACTATTCGGTGGCTCACTGGATTTTCCTTCTTTATTTGATAACCTTTCGTGAAAGAAAAAAACTTGAAGCTGTTAAATATCAGCTTCAAGTTTTTTAGTTCTTTTCCATATTCTCGATTAAGTCTAATAATCTTTGTCTTTTGTCATCGGCTTCTTCATGAATGATTTTAAATTCATAGCCAGTCTTTTCTTCATTAATTGAAATCTCTAGAAGATCTCCTTCTTTAGCGTCAATTGTAAACTTTTCTTTTAAAATAACTAGCTTGTCCGATTTATCATTCTTACCAAAAAGAATAACAAAAAAATCGTCGAAATGATCAAGTATATATTTTTTCGCTTCCATGTATTCTAACCCCCTTTTTTAAAAAGCTTATGTATTTAAAAATAATAAGAATTTATTTTATTTATTTTCAGAGTAAAGTTCCTAAATCTTATTCTATACTATATACTTACTTATTTTCACCTATTTTGTCTACTATTTATATAAACTTTTTAAAACGTTCATAATTCCACCTTTTTAATGAAACAGAAGAAATTTTTTCTATTTTCCTTAAGTATTTGTTATCTTTTATAAAAAGTTGACTAAGACATTATAAATTAGACGTTTTTTGACAAAAAAAGTTACTTCTCAATAGTATGAGAAGTAACTTAAAAATTATACGAATTTAATCATTTTATAATTTTTCTTTCCTCTTCTAATAATCATAAATTCATCTTCTAGTCTATCCTCTTGCCCTACAACATAACCAATTTCTGTAATTCGCTCTCCATTGATCGAGATAGCCCCATTTGTTACATCTTCACGAGCCTGTCTTTTAGATGGAGACACTGTGGCTTCCACTATAAAGTCAACTATGTTTTTATCCTCTTTTTCCATTTCCACGGTTGGAACATCCTTAAAAGCATCTTTCATTTCACTTGCTGTAAGTGCTTTTAAGTTTCCACTAAATAGCGCCTGAGAGATTCTCACTGCTTGGTCTAATGATTCTTGACCATGTACTAGGCGAGTCATTTCTTCTGCAAGTGTTATTTGGGCTTTACGTAAGTGCGGCTCATTTTGCACGGTTACTTCTAATGCTTCAATTTCAGCTCTCTCTAGGAAAGTGAAAATCTTCAAGTATTTAATCACATCTGCATCAGCTGTATTAATCCAGAATTGGTAAAACTCATACGGTGAAGTTTTTTGAGCATCTAACCACACAGCACCAGAGGCAGATTTACCGAACTTCGTACCATCCGCTTTCGTCACTAATGGAATTGTAATACCATATGCCTTAGTTTCCTCTTCATGTGTTTTGCGAATCATTTCTAAACCAGTCGTAATATTCCCCCATTGATCGGATCCACCTACTTGAACACGGCAGCCATAATGATTGAATAAGTGGTTGAAGTCAATACCTTGGATTAATGTGTACGTAAACTCTGTGAATGACAGTCCTGAATCTAAACGTGAAGCAATAGAATCCTTCCCAAGCATGTAATTGATATTAATAAGTTTGCCGTAGTCTCTTAAAAATTCAATAACAGACATTGGTCCAATCCAGTCCCGATTGTTTACCATCTGTGCTCCATTTTCAGATTGAAAATCAAAGATTCGTTCCATCTGCTTTTTAATCCCTTGGACATTTAAATCAATTTGATCAGTAGTTTGCAGCTGTCTTTCCTCCGAACGACCTGAAGGATCTCCAATCATTCCGGTAGCTCCTCCTACTAAAAGAATTGGGCGATGTCCGTGCATTTGAAATCTACGAAGTGTTAGGAGTGGAACAATGTGTCCAATGTGCATACTGTCTGCAGTTGGGTCAACTCCACAATATAAAGAGATTTTTTCAGTAGATAGTAGTTTATCCATTCCTTCTGCATCCGTTTGTTGATACAAAAGACCTCTCCATTGTAGGTCTTCAATTAATGAGTTTGTCATTTTGTTTCCTCCTTTTATTGGATTGAGCAATACCAAACAAATTGCCTATAAACAAAAAAGTCCCTACATGATAAAAATCATGCAGGGACGCTTAGTCATTAGCGCGGTACCACCCAGCTTGAAGGATCAATCCTTCCGCTTTTTCACATGTAACGTTGTGAAAACGTATAACTCCAAGCCTGTAATTCGCTTTTATACACTGACTAACTTTCACCGACCGTTAGCTCTCTAAACAGTATGTATAATCACTACTTCGGACTTTTCTTCGTTAAATGATATACCTATTTTACCTAATTTGTTTCGGATGTCAATAAGTATCGTCTAACATATTGGACTATGATATAATATTCATGATTTGGAGGTCGAGAAATAAATGAATAAATGGATGGAGAAATTCCACTTATATAAAGAGAAAGTAGATGCCTGGCAATCAACCAAGTGGGCAAGAAGGTTACGTATATCTTCAAGTGTCGTATGGAATTTATGCTTAATATTTTTAGTAGTCGGCCTCATACTTGGAGCATTTGCTACAGCTGTGGGAGCAGGCTATTTCACTTCTTTAATAAAGGATGAACCTTTAAGAAAGAAAGAAGAAATGCGAGCAGCCGTGTTTAATTATGAAGAGACTTCTGAAATTTACTTTGCAGGGGATGTCTACCTTGGGAAGCTAAGAACTGATTTAGAAAGAACTGAAACAGATCTTGCAAATGTCTCCCCTTATGTCATTGATGCAGTGTTAGCTACCGAGGATGAATACTTTAAAGTCCATAATGGGATTGTTCCTAAAGCCATCTTCAGAGGTCTATTACAGGATATGACGAACTCAGATACTCAAACGGGCGGTTCTACATTAACCCAACAGCTGATTAAAAATCAAATCCTTACAAATGAAGTTTCTTATGAACGAAAAGCTAAGGAAATTCTTTTAGCAATGCGACTAGAAGAGTTTATGAGCAAGGACGAAATATTAGAGGCTTATCTTAATATTATACCGTATGGTAGAAATGCAAACGGTCGTAATATCGCTGGAATCGAAACTGCAGCACAGGGAATTTTTAATGTGAAGGCTAAAGACCTGACTCTCCCACAGGCTGCTTACATTGCGGGTATTCCACAAGCCCCTTTTAAATACACCCCTTTTAGTAATGGTGGAGTATTAAAGGAAGGCGAATCGTTAAAGCATGGTATAGATCGCATGAAAGTCGTATTATATCGGATGAAAGAAACCGGATATATAACAGAAGCAGAATACCAAGCATCCGTTAACTATGATATTACAAAAGATTTTAGACAAAAGGAAACGTTGCCAGAGGAAAAATATCCATGGCTTACCTTTGAAATTGAAAAGAGAGTTAGAGATATTTTAAGTGTTCAGCTAGCTGAAAAAGACGGAGTGGATTTAGAAGCTCTAGAAAAAGATGATCCTCTAATTGAAAAGTATAATATTATGGCACAGCGTGCTGCTAGTACGGGTGGGTATCGTATTCATACTACTATTAACAAGGACATGTATGAAAAAATGCTTCAAGTAAGAGACGCATTTGAATCTTTTGGACATACGTATACGAATATCAGTGTAAAAGATCCTCAAACTGGAGAAACAATTACAAAAGATTTTCCTGTCCAAGTCGGAAGTATGCTAATAGAAAATGGAACTGGCCGTATTCTCTCTTTCTTAGGCGGTCGTAATTATAATGAAGATATGCAATATAATCACGCTACTCAGGCAGTACGCTCCATGGGTTCTACGATTAAGCCATTGGTAGTTTATGCGCCAGCTATTGAATACGGTGTAATTGGAGCAGGAAGTCCTCTTGCAGACGTTAAATTTAATATAAATGACAATGGAAATAAGTGGTCGCCTTCTAACTATACAACGGAACAGGAGCTTGGAATTATTTCTGCTCGACAAGCAGTTACAACTTCCCAAAACTTATCGACCATTAGACTTTACGATCAAATAAAAGACAAAAAGCCAACTGATTTCATGATGAAAATGGGCTTTGAAAGCATTGAAGAAGATGAATACGCTAACCTTTCCCTTTCTATTGGAGGCATGAGAAAAGGCGCTTCTTTAGAAGAAAATACGAATGCATACGGCACTTTTGCGAATAATGGTCAATTTGTTGATGCATATATGATTGAGAAAATTGTAGACGTGGAAGGCAATGTTGTTTACCAGCATAAAGTGGAGCCTGTCGATGTATTTAGCCCGCAAACAGCATATATTATGACTGATATTTTAAGAGATGTTATGACACAAGGTACTGCTAAGCTGGCAAGCTCTCGTTTAAAATTCCAATCTGATTTTGGCGCGAAGACTGGTACAACACAAGGACATAGTGATTCATGGTTAGTAGGCTACAATCCAAATGTTTCATTGGGTGTTTGGCTTGGTTATGACGAGCAAAAGCTTACATTATTCCATATGAACAATCGTTATGGGCACCCAAGTGTTCGTATCAATACACTTTGGTCGAACATGATGAATGCGATGTATGACATTAACCCTGAGCTAATAGATGCACCAAATGCTTTCCAAGCGCCTGAAGGAGTCGTTTCCAGATCTTTCTGTGGTATTTCTGGTCTAGCACCTTCTACTGCTTGTGAGCAGGCAGGTCTTGTAAAATCAGACTTATTTAATGCGAAGGTTATGCTTCCTACGCAGGCAGACGATAGTCTAGTATCCTCATCTTATGTAGTCATCGACGGTAATAAATACCGATCATTGGATTCTACTCCAAGCGAATTTGTTACTGCAGGTGGTCACGGAGTAAGTGAGGACTTTATAAAACGAATGCTTGGTCGATTTGGTGGAGACGCTAGTAAGCTATTCCCGAATGATTCATCATTTGCTAGCAATGTAGTTTCAGAAAAGGTATTTGAGGCAGACGGAACTCCCCCTGCTCCAGTAACTACCTCTCTGACAGGTAATACAATGACATGGACGAAATCGGCTTCTAGTGATGTAGTCGGATATCGTGTATACCAAGTCGTTAATGGTAACAGAGTTCTGATGGCAACTAAGAAAGAGGCAGAAAATTATAGCTATCAAATCACCTCTCCAGGTCAATATGTAGTAGTAACAGTTGATATAACCGGATTACAATCTGGTGCATCTAACATAGCTACTATTAATGCTCCAGAGCCTGTGATACCAGTTCTTCCCCCGGAGGAACCAGTAGAAGAAGTGCCTGAACAGCCTGTCCCAGGTGATGGTAATGGCGGTGGCGGTGAGGTAATCATTACACCTCCAGTCGAGCCTACCCCACCACCGGAAGAAGAATCTACACCATAAAATAAAAAACGTGAAATCGTATGGACGCCAAAGGTCCTCATCGATTTCACGTTTTTTCTATAAGCTTTTGCTTAAGACAGGTTGGGTAAAATCCTAGACTACAAAAAATATCCTTTCCAAAATCAGGTATTATATAATTAAGAAGCTTAGGAGGAATACGATGAAAAGATTAAATTTAATTAAATTTATAGAGGATGATTTTGATGATTATTTCAGCCTTGTATCTAATGAAAAGGTGATGGCTCAAATTACAGAGTATGCTATTCCTTTTGAAGAGGCTCAATTGAATTTTCAAAAGTTATTAATAAGAAATAATAAGTATGATCACTATGGTTCATATAAAATATACGATAGTTCAAAAAATGAATTTATCGGACTTGGACATTTAACTTTGGATGAAGACAACAATGAAGTAGCTGAAATTGGCTATATGATAAAACCAGAGTATTGGGGAAAAGGATATGGTGGTGAGATAGCAAAACTATTAATTGAAAAAGCTAAGAAAGTAGAATTAAAATCCATTAAGGCCATTATCGACCCAGACAATATTGCTTCTAGGAAAATTTTAATCAATGAAGGATTTGTATCTGAGATGATTGTTGAAATTGACGGGCTTCCAGGAGAAATTCTAATGAAAAAATTGTAATTTTAGCAAACTCAAAGAGGAAGTATATTGCAAGCTCACCTATAAATAATAGAAAGTTGATGAAAACAATGAATAAAATCTATATCATATCGGGGCCCGCTGGAGTAGGTAAATCTACCACTACAAAAGGTCTTGCTGAACAGTTTGATCAAAGTGCTTATATTGAAGGTGATTTAATAAATCATATGGTTGTTGGCGGTTATCTCCCTCCTTGGAAAAGTGATGAGTCACTTTCGCTAGTTTGGGATAATATTGCGGATTTAAGTATCAATTTTGTCCAAGCAAATAAGAATGTAATCATTGATTATGTTGCTTTTCCAGAGGAAGTAGAAAGATTTTCTCAAAAGATTTATGCTGCAGTACAACATGTAGAAATTATATATGTTGTTTTATGGGTCGATCTAGACGAATTGTTGAGAAGAGATGCTTTGAGGAAGAAAGAATCTCAAATGGGAGCTAGATGCTTAGAATTAGCGAATGAATTTAAAATCAAAGTAAAAGATAAACGCTTTTTCTATAATACAACCCACTTAAAGCCATCGGATTTAGAGGAAACATTTTTAAATATTAGAGAAAATCCTTCATTCAAATATTGATTTTGGGGGCTATGAAAGAAGGAGTTCAGAAGAAGATTAGAGAAATTAACTAATAAATATATTCAGGAGGCAGGAGAATGAAGAATCTATTTTATTTAATATTGGGATCTTTGATAGGATGGCTTATATGGGGAGTTTTTACGAAGGATTTTTCTCCAAATGGGTTTAGCTTACTTTTAACCGGACTTATTTTAGGATTCTTAACTGGCAGACGTAATCCAAAAGGAGTAACAGAATAAATTCAAAACTTATTCAACTAACTGGTGCGTTAGTAAAAAAACAATATCAAAGTAAAGCGAGCCAGGAAAAAATATCCTAGCTCATTTTCTGTATCCCTCTTCCCGTAGGGGTCGCCGGCTTCCGCTACAATCAATGATTTGTAAACGGTTGTGTAAATGAGTAAATTGCATTTTTGAATTTAACTTCATTAGTTAAACAATTCACTTGGAATATCCCATAAAAAATAGTGTCTTGGAATATTGTCTGGTAGATATAACTATGGTTTCTTCACCATTTTCAAAAATATATCCTGAACCAATTTGCTCTTTATAAGACCATCCCTTTTCATCCATAAAATCCTTTATGACATCGTAAGAAGAATCTCCTGTATTCAAGGATACATGCTGGTGACTACTCTTTGATTCTTCGACTTGTTCATATTCACTATTAGAAAGTTCGAGACGCATTATGGAGATAAGAATAGGTAAAGGATTCCCTTCTTGAACTAAAGCACTTCCGAATCTTAAAGTTATTAAACCAGTTATTAGAATAAACAACAAAAGTGCAGATAATAAAGTTTTCTTCAATTCATCTCCCTCGTTTCATAGATTCTTTTATTGGAAAATGCATAATAAAATATTTTTCGCTCCTACCTAAGGTTGTTTTATTCCTAAGAAATTATTAATCTCTCTTTCTGAAGTTAATTGCATTAATATATATGTGATCAATAAAAAAGCCACAGCATTTTATTGCTGCGGCTTTCCTTACTAATCTTCCATCGTAGATAAATCACCAGTTGGAAGCTGTAATTCCCATGCCTTTAATACTCGGCGCATAATTTTACCGCTTCTAGTTTTAGGTAGCTTATCCTTAAACTCAATTTCTCTAGGAGCAGCATGAGCGGCAAGACCCTTCTTCACAAATTGCTGAATGTCTGCAATGAGCTCATCAGAAGGCTCATACCCTTCATTTAAAGCAACAAATGCTTTAATAATCTCTCCACGGACTGGATCTGGCTTTCCTATTACTCCTGCCTCAAGAATTGCAGGATGCTCTAACAATTTACTTTCTACTTCAAATGGACCTACACGCTCACCTGAGGTCATAATTACGTCGTCTACTCTTCCTTGAAACCAGAAATAACCATCATCATCCATATAGGCAGAGTCTCCCGAGAAGTACCATTCATCATTGATAAAATAGGATTCAAACTTTTCTTGATTTTTCCAAACCTGACGCATCATAGATGGCCATCCTTTTTTGATGGCAAGGTTACCCATTGTGAATGGCGGGACCTCTACTCCATTGTTATCAATAATTGCAGCCTTAATGCCTGGCAATGGTTTTCCCATGGAACCGGGCTTAATCGGAAGGCAGCCATAGTTACAAATCATTTGAGCGCCTGTTTCAGTCATCCACCAAGTATCATGAATTCGTTTATTGAATACCTGCATCCCCCACTTAATAACCTCAGGGTTAAGTGGCTCACCAACTGATAATACATGACGCAGGGAGGTTAGATCATATTTCTTCACGATGCCATCCCCAGCACCCATTAGCATACGAAAAGCAGTTGGAGCACTGTACCAGACAGTAACCTTGTATTCTTCTATTGCTTTATACCAAGCATCAGGCGAGAAACGCCCACCTAAGATCAGAGAAGTTGTTCCAGCCAGCCAAGGTCCAAATATTCCATAGGAAGTTCCAGTAACCCATCCTGGGTCTGCCGTACACCAATAGATATCATCTTCTCTTATATCCATAACCCATTTCATGGACTGATAGTGTTGTACCATCGCGTAATGAACATGTAATATTCCTTTAGGCTTACCAGTAGAGCCAGAAGTATAATGTAGTATAAGTCCATCTTCTTTATCTACCCATTCTATTTCAAACTCATCAGAGGCATTGTTTAACGCCTTATTAAAGTCTACAAATTTATCATCCTCTTGAATATTGTCTCCCACTAAAAAAACAGTTTCCAAATCTGGTAGACGATCTAAAGGTATTCTTCCTAGCAATTCAGGTGTAGTGACAATTGCCTTCGCTTCGCTATCTAGTAAACGATCATACACTGCCCCTTCCATAAAGGCTTCAAACAATGGACCAACAATTGCGCCCATTTTTACTGCCCCTAATAAAGCAAAATATAATTCCGGAGATCTTGGCATAAAAATAAATAGGCGGTCCCCTTTTGCTAAATTAGAGTGCTCTTTGTAAACGTTTGCAGCTTTGTCTGTCCAGGTTTTCATGTTAGCAAATGTATATGACTCCTTGCGATCAACATCTTGATAATATAAGGCTACCTTGTCCTTAATATCTGATGCTGCATGACGGTCAATCGCTTCGTATGCCATATTCACCTTGCCTGTCTCATACCAGGAAAAAGACTTTTCAGCTTCCTCCCATTGAAAATCCTGAGCAGTTTTCTCATAGTCCTTTAATTGATACTCCTCTTGTACTACTGGTAACGCTTCGATTTTCATCCCAATTCACCCTTTCTAAATATACTCTCTTATATTCTACAATACTCTCATAAAGTAATGCTAATGTTTTAACTTTTTTGAATGTTTTGTTACATAACTGAAGTAATCGCTTTCTTTCTAAAAAATCATGTATAATAGTGGCAACTGTAACTAAATTATAGGTGGTGAATATGTGGAACATAAAAAAGTATTTTATTCGATAGAGAAAGAGACAAAGCATGGTCCAATTACTATTGAAGGACCCGTAGCATCTGAAGAATTAGCCAAGTTGACTTTCCATGAGGATTTAATAGCATTTCGAAATCCTCAACAACAACATAAGGCAATTATCGAAATTGCAAAGTTACCAGAGGGTAGGATTATCATTGTTAGAGAAAAGGACATGATTGTCGGATACTGTACGTTTCTTCATCCAGACCCACTAGAACGTTGGTCCCAAGGGAACATGGAAAACTTAATAGAATTAGGGGCTATTGAAGTTATTCCAAAATACCGTGGAACTGGAGTCGGAAAAGAATTACTCAGAGTCTCTATGATGGACGATGCGATGGAAGATTATATAACGATTACAACTGAATATTATTGGCATTGGGATTTAAAAGGAACCGGTTTAAATGTATGGGAGTACCGAAAGATGATGGAAAAAATGATGATGGCTGGTGGCCTTGAATATTTTGCAACAGATGATCCAGAGATCAGCTCCCATCCAGCCAATTGTTTGATGGCCAAAATCGGTAGCCGTGTGGACAATGAATCCATCCAGCAATTTGATCAATTACGCTTTATGAATCGCTTCATGTATTAAGGAAGATGTTTTAAATTTCTCACAAAGGGGTTTGGTTTTATGCTTGTAGAAGAAATCATGAATACATCAGTACCTACTTTAACACCGTCACATACTATAAATGATGCTTTAAAAGTCTTAAAGGAGAAACGTATTAGGCACATACCAATTGTTAATAAGGAACGTGAAGTTTTAGGGGTGGTAACAGACCGTGACTTAAAGGAAGCAACTCCCTCCTCTCTACAGGATAGAAAAGATGCGGAAATTTTAGATTTACCATTAGAAAAAATTATGACTAAGAACCCTATTACTGGGCACCCTCTTGATTTTGTCGAAGAAACAGCTAGTATTTTCTACGATAATCGTATAGGCTGCCTACCTATAGTGAGTCAAGGAAAGCTAGTCGGCATGATTACAGAATCTGATCTTCTCTATAAATTTATCGAGCTGACAGGTGTGCATCAGCCGGGATCTCAGATGGAAATACGGGTACCCAACCGACCAGGCGTCTTATTTGAAATATCTAAAGTAATTTATGAGCAAAAAGTGAATTTACTTAGCGTCTTAGTATATCCCGATAAAAATGATAGTGAATACAAGATTCTCGTTCTACGTGTCAAAACGATGAATCCTCTCAAATTGGTTCAAGCAGTAAGAGATGCCGGCTTTGAGGTTTTATGGCCAAGCCAGCCGGGATTGAATGTATGAAAAAGAATGCTGTTTTTATCTTCTCAGAAAATCAGCTTGGTTATAAATTTTCAGAAACTCATCCCTTTAACCAAAAACGCCTGACACTTACTGTTGACCTTTTAATGGAAATGAATTCACTATCACCTTCGGATATTGTGGCACCCCGTATAGCAACAGATGAAGAACTATGTTTAGTGCATGACCCTAGTTACATTGATATTGTTAAAAAAGCTAGTCAAGAGACAGAGAGTACCTCCAAATATGAGAGTTATGGGATTGGAACGGAAGATACCCCAATTTTCCCCCAAATGCATGAAGCAAGTGCCAGCTTAGTTGGAGGCACACTTACTGCTGTAGACTATGTAATGGAGGGAAAATCCAATCACGCGGTAAACTTAGGTGGTGGACTGCATCATGGATTTAAAGGCAGAGCCTCTGGATTTTGTGTCTATAATGACAGTTCCGTTGCGATTAAATATATGCAGGAAAAGTATAATGCTCGTGTACTTTACATAGACACGGATGCTCATCACGGTGATGGCGTGCAATGGAGCTTCTATGACGACCCTAATGTTTGTACTATTTCTATTCACGAAACCGGAAGATACCTTTTCCCTGGAACCGGAAATATTACCGAAAGAGGAACTGGTGAAGGCTATGGAACTTCTTTTAATTTCCCCATCGATGCCTTTACAGAGGATGATTCTTTTCTGGATATTTATCGGACAAGCTTAACGGAGATTGTCGAATGGTTTAAGCCTGATGTTATTTTAAGTCAAAATGGTGCCGATGCTCATTATTTTGACCCCCTCACGCACTTGTATGGAACGATGAATATCTATAGAGAAATACCTAAACTTGCCCACGAGCTAGCACATAAGTATTGTGAAGGTCGTTGGATAGCGGTTGGTGGTGGTGGATATGATATTTGGAGAGTCGTCCCAAGGGCTTGGTCTTTACTTTGGATGGAGATGAATGACATTCCATCGCCAACTGGGAATCTTCCAAAGGCCTGGCTCGATCGATGGAGCGCAGAGTCACCTATTCCCTTTATCCCAACGTGGATGGATCCAAATCCTCTCTATGAGCCTATACCTAGAAAGCTAGAGATAACGGAAAAGAACAAGCAAATGCTAGATAAAGCTTTGTATCAGCTGCGAAGTCAAAAGTCATACAAAAAGCTAGACTAATACTATTACTCCATAAAAAAAACAGGGTGGTTTTATTAACTCCACTCTGTTTTTATTTCTCTGTTTTTAAAAAGGCTATGTTAAAGGATAGGGTTGGTCTATAATCAAATAAATTTTTAATCAGAAAGTAGAATTGATTTCCGCGCTAGCCGGACGCTTTCCGCGGGGTGAGCGATAAGCCATCACCCATCGCTAGCGCGCGTGGTTGTTATGTCTTATCTGTCTCACTCATCCCGCTGGAGTCGCCGTCTTGTGCTCCAATCAATAAATGGAAATGCCTTCATTCGTCGATAAAACTCTATTTATTGCATAAACAAAGCTGAAAAACTGATTCCAACCATATTTCATAATCTACTTAACAATTTGAAATGTCCTTTTTTAATGTTTACAGTCCCTATAAGAAAGAAACTTTTAGTCAAAATCAACCAATCACTTTAACAAAGCTTTTTAAAATTAGCATCTTACATATTTTCTTTTAAAACCAAGTCTATCCCTATCTATTTCTTTTTGTATATTGCTATATGCATCTAGAAGGCTACTTTTTTTCTTATGCTGATTTATTTCTATTGTTCCTATTGATTTAGCAGTTTCTATAGCCTTTTCATGAAGCGGCAAATAGGAAACCCCCACGGTGTAAATAAAATTATTCATAGAGGATTTAACTCGCTCGGGCGAATCATGTATGCTTTTACTCACAATATCCAACATATTAGATATCTTACTCTTAGAAAATTCCTCATCTTTTCTATTTCCTAATAGCCAACAATAGCAGCTCCAACCAGCTGACCTTGTTAACTCTTCATCACTTGCAATCCATTGATCGGCAACGTCTTGTGCAAGATCAGACTCGGACAATGTAACGGCTACAACGTAATCAGACAGCATATAAAAATATGCCCCCTTTATCCAACGCTCAAAATCAGACACCTTCATCGCTTTAGGATCTGCAATAATTCCTGCGAAGTACATCGCATCGTAATTGCCTGTCGCATAAAGCTCCTCCGCTAACTGCTGATTAATTTTAATCTTCTTTGCAATTGGCTTCATTGCTCCTGTTGCTACCCCAAAAAGCGGTTCCCGGGCACCGTTAGAAAGGTATATTTTTTTAGTTCGTTCCTTTCCTAACGCTTCAAGCTCCTGCATTACCATTTCCATATTCATGATATTGCTCCTCCCCCACTTTATATTTTTGACATACGCTTATTTCTAACATTCATTTCATCTTAAACATAATAGATTTCTAATTTATAGAGATTAAATTATAATAAGCTGTAAGAAAAAGTAATTTTTAACTACTGTGTTAAATATAATTTCGTAAGATTCATAGCTAATACTATTAAAGATTACCGAGAAAAGAGGTATACATTTGGGTTTTACCATTTTAATGTTTATTGGTTTGTTATTCTTTGTTTTCTGTTTTATCGTAGGTGCTTTCTATTGGTTTAGTGATAGAGGAAATAAATTTTAAAAACAAAGACTTTTACTATCACTCTTTTGCACCCAAGCAAATAAGAGCATCTTACCTGATCATCTTCGCATACATTGCCCAACTTAGATGTTTCTAGACCTCTGCGTAAATATCCCGATTACTATGATAATCGTACCATTAAGTACAAACAAAAAACTAAAAAATACCATAAGCATCCCAGTTGCAAACCCACCAGGGTCAAAGGGACTCACACTTGCATATGTAACAAAAAAAACGAAAGGCGTTAAAAGTAAGACAATTATTCCCGCCCAGATTCTTTTCCTTTTATTTTTTCCAGCAATTTTGAATGCCATCAAGTTTGTAATACCCAAGACAATGAAGAATATTAAAAGAATTATAATCCCTATCTGAACCAACTCCTTTTTACCTAAATAATACCATATTATATTTATTAATGATTTTTTATTTAAGGAGTCCAATAATATGAAGACTTGGAAGTGTAAAACCACTAACCATTTTTTTGACTACTTGGATTTTCACGACTGCATTATATCGTACAACTTTTATTATGTGAAAACGTCTGTGTAAGAAGTAACAAAAAAATGGAGTGATATTATGGTATTTATGTTCAATAAGATAACACTTTTTAGCATAAGCTTTATATCAATTTGTTTAATAGTAATTGGATTTATATTACAAACCATCCTTATCCCTTTACAAGATATCGATCTTATAAGTAATAAAGAACTTTTGGAATATCAAAATGAATATGCAATCAACTATCCCTTAGGAACAGGGCTGCTTCTTTTAGGTCAGTTTCTTATGGTTTTAGTTATAATTCTAATCATTATTAAGTTTATAAAATCTAAAAGTAATAATCAAAAATCAGATGTATAACTATCCAACTAAAATATTTGTTCTTCAACTAACGCGTCCTTTATCAAAATATGGCCATCATTTCGGTTGTTTATTTTTATATCATAAATATCAAGGTGATCCCAGATTTTCATTGTGAAATGTTACACTTAAACTAATGCAACCGTTTAGTTGAATCAGACAAAGGATTGTTATATATTACCAATAAGGGGGAGGGTATTTTGTCGTTTGGTAGTATAGCTTGGGGGATTTTTATGATAATTCAAGGGATAAGTCATCTAAAGAAAAGTGACTATTTCATAGGGGAGGATATAAGGACTTTTTTAGGTGACGAAAAATTCCAATCCTATCAAAGAGGTTTGGTTTTTCCATTTTTATTATTAGGTACGATTATGATTTGTATGGGAATGATTGAAAATACATTAAATATACCAACACTACTTTTTTTAACAATCTTTCTCTCTCTTAGTCTGATTCCAATAATATTAATTTTCTATAACAATAAAAAATTCACAAATCGATATATTTTTTATAAGAAATAAATAAGTATATTGTTTTTCAACTAAGGGTGTAGTTTAGTTTAGTTTAGTTTAATTAGTATCAACCTGTAAGGGGCATAGAAATTTAGAGTTGCATTCTTTGACAGAGCTGGCACTATAATTGAGGATTATCCAGACCATGATTGGGCTGGAATAGTCCAAAAAGCCAATTTTTATGTACTACAATATTTTCTTTAATACTAACTCATCATTCAATGGGATCCCATCATGTCCAATTAAAGGTATGGAAGGTTTTAAATTTCGTGCCTTGTTTACACCATTAGGAATAATAGATGTAATTCTATAATTTCTTTTTTGGTAAAATCTCAAAGCGTTCAAATTATCATTTGTCGTTACTAGACTTACTACATGTAGCTTCTTTTGCATTGCTATGTATTCGACCTTTTCCATTAATGAAGAGCCAATGCCCTTTCCTTCTTGGAGACTATCTAATGAAATAACCTCAATTTCATTATCTTTCAAAACATAGGTAACTAAACCAACAATCTGATTATTGTCCTCGAAAATGAAGCCATCCAATTGATCACATAGATAGACACCTGTTGAAACTACCATCTCAGTACTTCCCCAATTTTCCTTAAAAAATGAAACAACCTTTTCTCTATTTTCTATCGTTATTTCTTTAATACTCATTTACTAATACCTCATTTCTCTGAATTATTAAGATTAATACAAAAAATATTATTCCTTTTTGCAAAACAGTCCGTATATAACTGATCTTCCTTTAACAAAGCTTTTAACTTGAAATATATTATCCTAAACTAGTATTATTTTACCTTTAGTGTATCACTTTTCAAAAAAACAACCTATTTTTTCCCACAAAAAAAGAGCCATGAAATTCATGACTCTTCCTCCTTATATTTATTTTACTGTTTTTCTTTCTTCAATCCGATAAGGAAGCACTACATTTTGTTCCTCGATTTTTTCCTTATTCATAAACTTCGTAAGGAGTCTCATAGAAACTGCTCCTATATCATACAAAGGAAGCACAACGCTAGTTAGTTGTGGACGAACCATTCGAGCAAGCTTAGAATTCTCAAAGCTAATAATTTCGATATCATTAGGAACATTTAACCCACTATCCTGCGCTCCGTGAATAAGCCCGATTGCGAGTTCGTCACTTCCAGCAAAAAATGCTGTTGGTGGACTCTCTAATTTTCTTAGTTGCTCCCACGCTATTAAACCATCGTCATACGTGTTATCGACACCTACTATTAAATCCTCATCTACATCGATACCTGCATTTTCTAACGCCTCTTCATAGCCTGCTAGCTTAAAGTCACGATTAATAGGAGAAGAAATGGAACCCGATATAAAAGCGATCCTATTGTGTCCATTTTGGATTAGTCGATTTACTGCATCGATAGCTGCCTCACGATACTCTATATTTACAGAAGGGAAAGAATTAGAATGCTCCACGGTGCCTGCCAAAACAACTGGCACATTGGAACGGTTCATCTCATGTAGCATTTCCTCTGAAATATAGTCACTCATCATAACGACACCATCTACCTGTTTACTTAAGAGGGTCGTCAATAACTGAACTTCTTTTTCTTCCTGTTGATCTGAATTGGTTAAGATAATATTATAGCGATACATCGTAGCAATATCCTCTATCCCTCGAACAAGCTCGGCATAGAACACGTTTGATATATCAGGAATAATAACCCCTACCGTTTTTGTTTTTTTACTTGCCAAGCCTCTTGCCACTGCGTTTGGTCGGTAATCTAATCGTTCAATCACAGCCAACACCTTTTGTCGAGTTGCTGGTTTTACGTTTTGATTGCCATTAACTACACGGGAAACAGTGGCCATCGATACGTTTGCTTCTCTGGCTACATCATAAATAGTGATAGTCATTGTATTCCCTCCTTTACTTATCTAATTTATAGTATATATGTAAATAATACTTTATATCCTTAATAACTTTCAATTATATAATAAAACCGACTCTAATTTAGAGTCGGTTTTGTGTCAATTTATGCGTGAATCTCATGATTTTTCATGAATTTTTGGATGGAATCGTAAAACTCATCAAATTGTTTTAAGTTCATCTGTTGAGCAGCATCAGATAATGCTACCGCTGGATCTGGATGTACTTCAGCCATTACCCCGTCTGCACCAATGGCAATTGCTGCTTTAGCGGCTGGTAAAAGAATATCACGACGTCCAGTGGAATGTGTTACATCTACAAATACTGGCAAGTGCGTTTCTTGTTTTAAGATTGGCACTGCTGAGATATCTAAGGTGTTTCTAGTAGCTCTTTCATATGTGCGGATACCACGTTCACATAGGATGATTTGATCGTTTCCTTGTGACATAATATATTCTGCAGCATGGATAAACTCATCTAACGTAGCTGCAATTCCTCGTTTTAAAAGGATTGGCTTATTAATTTGTCCAACTGCCTTTAATAGCTCAAAGTTTTGCATATTACGTGCTCCGACCTGTACGACATCTACATAGTCAAGTGCCTCATCTAAATGACTTGGAGTCACAATTTCAGAAACAACCGCTAAACCAAATTCTTCAGAAATTTGTTTTAAGATCTTTAATCCTTCTAATCCAAGCCCTTGGAAGTCGTAAGGAGATGTACGTGGTTTGTATGCTCCACCGCGAATTAGCTTTAGACCTTTAGATTGGATTGCAGCAGCAACCTCTGCAACCTGTGTATATGATTCTACAGCACATGGACCAAATACAAATGATGGTGCTCCTGTACCAATTTGTTCACCGTTAATCGTTACGATAGTGTCCTCTGATTTCTTTTTACGAGAAACAAGAAGCGCTTTTTTCTGATCATCGACTTGTAATTCTAGAGCCGTTTTAAAAATTTCTTTAAAAATATGCTCCACAGTAGATTGTGGTAAAGGACCATCATTATGTTCTTTAAGATGATCTAGCATATGTCTTTCACGAAGAGGATCATATCTATTAACACCTTGCTTTTCTTTTACTCTACCTATTTCTTGTACTACTCCAGCTCTTTCATTGATCAAACGTAAAATTTCTACATTGACCTCATCAACTCGGCTTCGTAAAGCCTCTAAATCCATTTGATTCATAGATATTTCTCCTTTCGTTTCAGCTACGACTCTTTCTATCGCCTGAAAATTGTGATACATTTTAAGATATAAAATATATTATAATCAATTAATCTAAGAATGTCACGCTTTTTATTTTAGCGATTCAACTCGCTAAAGTGTTTTATCCAACAAAGGAAGTGAGAACTTGTCATCAACCCTATTTGCATTAGATATTGGAACCCGTTCGGTAGTAGGTATTATTTTAGAGGAACGAGATGGGTCTTTCCATGTGGTAGACATCCTCGTAGAAGAACATAAGGATCGTGCGATGCTGGATGGTCAAATACATAATGTGCTCAAAGTTGCTGAAGTTATACAATCTATAAAAGAAAAGCTAGAAGAAAAGCATGGTCCTCTAGAGAAGGTAAGTGTGGCCGCTGCAGGACGTGCTCTAAAAACAGAACAAGCTGAAGTGAAAATGGATATAAAAAATCGTCCAATTTTCTCTGAAGAGGACGTGAGCAGGCTGGAACTCTCTGCAGTGCAGCATGCACAGAATAGTTTGGTGCATCCTGATATCGATAAACAATCCAGCCATTACTATTGTGTTGGCTACAGTGTACTTTATTACAGATTAGATGGTGATGAAATTGGCAGCCTCGTAGACCAGCAAGGCGATGAGGCTTCAGTAGAAGTAATTGCTACCTTCCTACCTAGAGTAGTTGTAGAGTCCCTTATATCAGCTTTAAAGCGTGCAAATCTTGAGATGGAAGCATTAACACTCGAGCCAATTGCTGCTATTAATGTTTTAATCCCCCCTTCTATGCGACGACTGAACGTAGCACTAGTGGATATTGGGGCAGGAACATCAGATATCGCTATAACTGATTTTGGAACTGTCGTTGCTTACGGCATGGTTCCGTATGCTGGAGATGAAATCACGGAAGCATTAAGTGAGCATTATTTGTTAGACTTCCCTCTTGCTGAAAAAGCTAAACGAGCGATTAATAATAATGAATACATACAAATTCAGGACATACTTGGTTTTGAACAGGACGTACCAAAAGATGAGGTAATTGCAGCCTTAAAACCAACGATCACAGAACTTGCTAGTGAAATATCAAAAGAAATCTTACGGTTAAATAATAATCGTTCACCAAAGGCTGTCATGCTTGTAGGAGGTGGTAGCTTAACACCTACCATTACCACTTCGCTGGAACAAGCTTTGAGTCTACCGGCTAACCGAGTTGCTGTAAGAGGTATTGATGCGATACAAAATTTAACGAAGGAAGAACATATCCCTGTCTCTCCTGAGCTAGTTACACCTATTGGAATTGCTATTGCTGCCAAAAAGTCTCCTATTCAGTATATGTCGGTAAAAGTGAACGAGCAGGTTGTTCGTTTATTTGAACTGAAGGAAATGACAGTGGGTGATGCACTTTTAGCCGCAAATATCTCTACGAGAAAGCTTTATGGGAGACCAGGGGTGGCCTTATCCATTCAACTGAACAACCAAACAATCCATATTCCTGGTGGTCATGGTCAGGCTGCAATAGTCAAAGTGAATGGCTTGGAAGCTACTACGAAAACAATTATTAAAAATTTGGACATCATAGAGTTAATGGAAGGTAAGGATGGAACTCCAGGAACTGCAACGGTACGAGAGCTACTTGATGAGGCAGTAGCTCAATCCTTTAGCTTTGAAGGAGAAACTCATATAGTAGAGCCAAGGATTTTTATCAACGGGGTACCATCTTCCGCTGACACTGAATTGAAGGAAAGAGACAAAATTACTATAGAGACTGTTCAAACAGTCGAACAGCTTTTACATTCTATTGGCAAAGAAATGTATATTCATAAGTTAAAACCATACACCATAACTATAAACGAAAAGAATCATTATATCCCCACTTTAACTCCTACACTTCTCATTAACGGAGTAAAAGGAAAACTGGAAAGTCCCATAAAGGACAATGATGTAATCACAATTAGCTCTAGTGAAGCTCCGACTTTAGAAATGCTTGCTAATGCATTAGATAAAAAATTAGATGCTCAAATAGAAATTACCTTTCAAAACGAAAAAGTAAAACTTTATAAGGAGTGCTCAATTGTTAAGATCGGTGAAGTCACAATTCATGCAAATGAGGTTGTGCGTACGGGTTCAATACTTGTATGGGAAGAAATAAATACTACACCTTGGATTTTCCAGGACGTTTTTCGATTCTCGGAGTGGACCCTTCCCGAGAATGCCGGCTCTTTTCAAATCTTAAGAAATGGACAACCCTCTCGATTTGATGAAGAAATTTTCGGTGGGGATCATTTAGAAATACTCTTTAATTAGTAGAGAAAATATTATGGTTAGCTTAAATCCCTATAAAAACACAAAAGTGAAATTGCGATATGCAATTTCACTTTTTGTATGGCATGAGATTAAACATCTCCGGCCTATCTTTATTTTGTTGTATTAGTTTTAGAATCTGTAGTTTCTTCTGCAATTGCTTCTTTAATAGCTTCCGCTACTGCTGTCGCATTTTCTTCCTCATCTGTTAGCTCTTCTGTCGTTTTAGAAATGGTTTCCATGAATTCCATTGGCTCTTCGCCCTCGGAAGAAGCAGTGCCATCATCTAACGGAGAAGCAGGAGCACCTTTAATGTTTTTCACTTTTTCTACAAGCTGTCCAGATTGCTCCTGTAGCTGTTTAGATAGCTGAGTTGTTTTCTCTTTAGCAGTGGAAGAAAGATCCATTGTTTTATCCTTCAACTGACCTGCTTGTGTGCTTAACGTACCACGAAGCTCAGTCCCAGTCTTTGGTGCTAATAATAGAGCAGTTGTAGCACCGATAATACCACCGATCACTACACCCATAATAAAGTCTTTACCGTTTACTTCCTCGTCCTTATAAACATTGTGACGACTCTCGTTATAGGAAGGCATTGGTGGATAGCTAGGCTGTCCTTGTCGATCATACGAAGATTGGTTTGCATAGTACTCTTGATTAAATTTTGCATCATTGTAATTTG
Source organism: uncultured Psychrobacillus sp. (assembly GCF_938022135.1). Taxonomy (NCBI): domain Bacteria; kingdom Bacillati; phylum Bacillota; class Bacilli; order Caryophanales; family Bacillaceae; genus Psychrobacillus; species uncultured Psychrobacillus sp. Next base: position 32,171 of record NZ_CALIED010000016.1, on the reverse strand, counting down.
GTTTGTTTGATTCGTAATTTGTCATATTCCATTCCTCCAGTAAGATTATTTTACATTATCTTTTTCAAATGTATAAAAGCCTGCTTGCTCCATTGCTTTTCGCTCTTTCCATTTGTCGCGGATACCTAAGAAAATACTGCTCCACTGAACAACCTGAGCAATCTTTTCTTCGTTTTTCTCTACCTCTGTCGTAACAGACGTTGAAAGACGTTGAATCGAATTGTTGAAGCCATTAACAGATACTCCTACGTTCTTAACTGCATCTACCACAGTATTTAGCTTTTCAGATTTATCTTGAATATCTTCAGCTAACTCGTTTGTTTTATGCAAAAGCTCGGCTGTTTCTTTTGTCACATTTTGTAAATGTGTTTCTAAGCCATTCAATGTTTCGGCAACATTGTTCAAGGTCTTTTTCACGGAAGACAAAGTTACCGCCAGGCTTATACATAAGATTAAAAAAGCAATGGCTGCTACAATTGCCGCTATGTATAAAAGATTTTCCATGTGGACACTCCCCATTTCTTGTTATGTAATATTTTTACCCCAAAAGAATCAAACTAAACTTCTTACTCTATATACTATACTACTTTTTTTTGAAAACTCCTCTAAAAAATGCTTAATCTACATAAGAGATTAAGCATTTTTATTAATTATTTAGTTTTTTTTCAAATGCTTGTTGATATTTTTGGACATCTCCTGCGCCCATAAACATATACACCGCATTTTCATGATTTAGTAATTGCTCCACGTTGTCTTCCTGAAGGATATGACTACCTTCTATAAGATCACCTAGTGTTTCAATCGTTAATGTACCAGTATTTTCTCTAGCAGAGCCAAATATATCACATAGGTATACTTCATCAGCCAGGCTTAAGCTTTCCTTAAATTCATTTAAGAACTTTTGTGTTCTAGTGTACGTATGAGGCTGGAATATTACTACAAGCTCTCTGTCCGGATACTTTTGACGAGCTCCTTGAATTGTAACTGCGATTTCTGTTGGATGATGAGCATAGTCATCAATAATCACACGATTTTCTATAACAGTCTCTGTGAAACGTCGTTTTACACCTTCAAATGACTCCAAGCCACTCTGAATTACCTCTGCAGGTACTCCTTCATAATGACAAAGAGAAATAACTGATAGTGTATTTAAAATAACATGATCCCCGTACATTGGAATGGTAAAGCGATGATAGAATTCGTTTCTTACAAATACATCAAAGGAAGTTCCCTCTGTCGTCTTTTCAATATTACGAGCAGCAAAATCATTGTGTTCGCCGAATCCGTAGTAGACTACTGGCACAGATGCTTTAATACGTTGAAGATGAGCATCATCCCCACACGCTATAATACATTTTTTAACCTGCATAGCCATCTCCTGAAAAGCGTTAAATACGTCTTCAATATCACTAAAATAATCTGGATGATCAAAATCGATATTGGTCATAATCGCATAGTCTGGGCTATATGCCAAGAAATGTCTGCGATACTCACAAGCTTCAAATACAAAATTAGAGGCGTTTTCAACCCCTTTACCTGTACCATCACCAATTAGATACGCTGTTGGACTATATCCACTTAAAACATGCGCCAAAAGCCCTGTCGTTGATGTTTTCCCATGAGCACCAGTGACAGCTATGGATGTAAACTGGTTCATATATTCCCCTAAGAATTTATGATAACGGACTACTTCCAATCCTAATTCCTTCGCTTTGACGATCTCTGGGTGAGTATCAGGGAATGCGTTCCCAGCGATGATTGTCATATCTTCTGAAATGTTATTCTCATCAAAAAGCAACACATTTATATTGCGTTCATGTAATGGTTTTTCTGTAAAAAAGTACTTTTCAATATCTGATCCTTGCACTTCATGACCTTCATCATGAAGGATTTGTGCCAACGGGCTCATACCCGATCCTTTAATCCCTGTAAAATGATACTTTGTCATACGTTGTAAACCTCCTGGGATTATTCCCACTTATATACATTGTCTAAACGTTCGTCTATTAGACGTATTCCCCATTATATCACTTTTTAGTACGTAATATTAATAAATATATTTAACTAAAAATTTGGTCTAAAGTGTCGTTTTTCAGTAACACTTCTCTCGCCTTACTGCCTCTTTGCTCCGAAATGAATCCAGCCTCATGCATAGCATCGATTAGTCTAGCCGCTCGGTTATAGCCTAAATGGAATTTTCTTTGAAGCAAGGACGTCGAAGCAGTGCCCTGTTCTACAACAAATCGGCAGGCTTCCTCAAATAAATCATCTTGCTCAGCTGCAACCTCAGACTTTTGAATTAACTCATCCTGCTCAAATATATATTCAGGAGTACCTTGACTTCTAGCAAATTCAATAACACTTTCAATCTCCTCATCCGTTACATAGGTACCTTGAATACGGACTGGACTTGACATACCATTTCCTTGATATAGCATATCCCCGCGACCAAGCAATCGTTCGGCACCCTGTTGATCCAAAATAGTACGTGAATCAATTTGAGAAGATACCGAAAAAGCAATTCGAGTCGGTATATTCGCTTTGATCAGACCTGTAATGACATCCACGGAAGGACGTTGAGTTGCCAAAACAAGATGTATGCCACAGGCTCTAGCTTTCTGTGCAATACGGCATATAGCATCCTCTACTTCTGTTGGCGCCATCATCATTAAATCAGCCAACTCATCTATAACAATTACTAGGTATGGCAGTTTTTGAGCAAACTGTCTTTTTTCAGTCGCCAAAGTATTATATCTGCTAATGTCACGCACACCAATATGAGCAAATAACTGATAACGTCGTTCCATCTCCTCGACTGCCCATTTAAGTGCCGCTGTTGCTGCCTTAACATCTGTAATAACTGGGCTCACTAAATGAGGAATATGGTTAAATGGAGCAAGCTCTACCATTTTTGGGTCAATTAACAATAACTGAAGCTCATTAGGTGTTGCTTTATAAAGGAGGCTTACAAGTAAGGAATTAATAAATACAGATTTCCCTGATCCTGTTGCACCTGCAATTAAACCATGTGGCATTTTTCTTAAATCAATAGTCACTGGTTTACCAGTCAAATCTAAACCAAGCGCTGACTCTAAAGGAGAATCTGATTCCTTAAAGACATCTGTATTAAGTACCTCCGATATTCGAACGGCACGTGATTTTCTATTAGGTATTTCAATACCAATAGAACGCTTCCCCGGAATAGGAGCTTGTATCCGAATATCCTTAGCAGCTAGTGCAAGCTTTAAATCATCTGCCAGATTACGGATTTTACTAACCTTCGTACCATGTCCAACTGTGATTTCAAACTGTGTAACTGCTGGACCTTGGACCATTTGGACAATCTCTCCACTTACTTGAAAGTACGAAAGTGCTTCTACTAATGTAAAAGCTTGATTTTCCATCCATTCTTTATCCTCATCCTTAATTTCGGGTGGTAACAGGTAACTAAAGGAAGGTTTTTCATACGTAGATTGAGGTTCCTCCTCTAATGGTGGATTAACAGCAATTGTTTCCTCAATGACTACTTTTTCCTGTGTAGGAGCTTCCATTGGTTTTTCTTCCACGACAGAACGGTTAGATGTTGGACTTTGATAAAGAGGGATTATTTTATTTTCTAGTTTATTCAACTTTTCCTTATCTGACTTCAGCATCAATACGTTAAAAGGTCTAATTTTTTCTTTTGACTTAGTTTCAGTGACTTTAACGTCTTCTTGTTGTGGTTGCAGTTTCTCTACTTCCATATATTGTGGCTGATTTTCGTCCTCTAATACCTGTTCTTTCAGGTCCTCTACTTCAACTGCTTGTTCTCGCACTTCCTCTAATGGAACTTCTATAACCGATGAAGGAGAATCTAGTATTTCAATAGCATCCTCTTTCTCTAATACTTCTGTAGCTGCTATCAGTTCCACCGCTTGTTCTTCTTTTAAAGTAGGAACATAGCTTTCTATTTCGTTATTCATCGGCTCCAGTTCTTCTTTTTTACCTTGCTGCTCTAAATCAGAAACAGCATATTCTTCTATATTGTCGGTTTCCTTCTCCAATATTTCTTCTGATGTTGTTACCATTTCCACCGCTTGCTCTTTTTCTTTTGGTGTAGGTACATAACTTTCTACTTCTATACTCGTTGACGTGGGTTCTTCTTTTAATGTAAGTTCGTCTAAAACAGGAACTTCTGGCTCTACGATCACATCACCTTTTGGCTCGTATAATTCTGTAGTCGTTACTAATTGTTCCGGTTTTTCTTCTTTCAAAATAGGAACAACTGGTTCTACTTTTTTATTCGTTAAAATAGTAACTTCTTCTTTATCAACTTGTTCCTGCTGATAGCTGTTACGAAGATTACCTTTTGGCTTATTATAGCCGTACACAGGAGAAGGCACCTGCGTAGGAGTGAAAGGCCGTTTTTTCTTTTCTATAATAGGCTCGTCCACTATTACTTTTTCCACTCTTTTAGTAGTTGGTTGTAATTTTCGTTGCTGCCATCCCTCATAAATGGGAGGTGCTTCATATATTTTCTTCTCAGGCTTTATCGGCTCAGGCTCTATAATTTCCTTTTCTTCCTTTGACCCGTACAAAAATTCATTTTTTTCGCTGTCCGATATTAATGGAAAACGGAAAGGAGTACGTGGTTCTCTTGGAGATATCTCCTCTACTTCCTGTTCTTCTATATGTTCTTCCTCATTATTAGAAAATAACTTTTTAAACCAATTCATTTACATCACTCTTTCTACTCGATACCTCTATTTTACCAATAATTAAGGTATACGTCTGTTAAAAAATAAAAGATAGTAGAAAAAAAGCATACCTATTAGGCATGCTTAAGAACTTCTTCTTACTTTTATGATACAAAGGCACTTCCTATTTCATTGTTATCTTCCAAAACAAGAATCCCTTTTACTTCTGGAGCGTTCGGTAAAGCTAGCTCTCTTGCAGAGCAAAGCATACCACTAGAAGCGATGCCACGAAGCTCTGCATCTTTGATCACCATACCAGACGGCATGACTGCTCCTACTTTAGCTACTACTACCTTTTGTCCAGCATCCACGTTTGGAGCTCCACATACAATTTGTAGCGTTTCGTTGCCCACGTTTACTTGACACACCTTTAGTTTATCGGCGTTTGGATGTTGTTCTAATGATTCGACTAAACCAACTACAAACTTAGGAGATAAATCGACCTCTAATTGGTAGTTTACATTATTAGTATTCAATACCTCTTGAATTTTAGCCACAAGCGCTTCATTTAGATCAACTTGTCCGTTTGCTTCTAAAGGTGCATATTTACTGAAGCCAAATATGTTAATGGCAAGAATCTCAGAAGTTTGCGCGTCCTTGACAAGCGTCACATCTCCAATAATGTCAGTAGTAACCTTTTCTGTTTTTTCAGGCGTGATTTGGATTAACAAAACGTCACCTACACCAGCTGCGTTGTAAAAAATATTCATTTGTCTTCTTTCTCCTTTGTTACTCGATTTTTAGCCAAGATAAAAATAGGCTCTAAATCTCCCTTTTCGTATATAAAAGATAATGAGGTGATCGGCACAGTTCCTACTGTAAAGAAATGCATAGTCATTTGAGCTAATACATCGTAGCCTGTCTCATTTCTTATATCACCAATAATCATAACATCTTGATGGGGTACAGAAACAGTCATATCTCCAGAAATCTGTTTTTTCATATCTTTTAGAAGCGATTCGTTCAATATTCTGCTTGCATCATAGCCATCATTATTGTTAAAAAAGTAAAAAGTATTACCGGCAACTTCATCTGTCTTATAATTTGTTTTTAAGTTTCTGACTTGGAAAAGAGCTCTCTCACGTATTTCAGTCTCACGCAAGCCCCAGCCTGATAACATTTTCTCATCTATTAAACGATACGTGTTACCTAAATCTAATACATAATAGATTCTTGTTTCTGCTGTATGATCCTTCGTAACAAAACGATTGCCCTCATTTGATTTTAAAGGAAAGGATGTTGAACGAATAACTGGGTACACAGCAAAATTCGGGTCCAGCAGTCCCTCCATCTCCTTTTCCATCGCTAAAAACGTTTCTAATATCGTGTAAACTACCTCATCTATTGCCTTTTCTTTTTTGGTCTCATATCTTGCCAAAATCGGAGGAATGGATAGATCTATTCCTTTTCCTAGTTCCTTATGCGTTAGGCGCAGTTTGTTTGTTTCACGATTGTAATCATACGTATATTTATCTTCTGAAATTTTTGTTTTAAATATGTTTATTAACTCAAGAGCTTTCAAAGTATCCTTCCTTTCACAATTCTTTCGCTACCTATGTGCATTCTATCTTTGGGGAGCATATAAAAACAACTATTATGTACTAAGTACTACTCCTATTTACAAAATGTAAAAACGGTTCACAAATGTGAACCGTTTTCTATTAAATAGATTGAAGAAATGATTCAATTTCTTCTCTTGTTTTGCGATCCTTGCTTACAAAACGACCTACCTCTTTACCACGGTCATAGGCGACAAAGCTCGGAATACCTAGAATATCTAACTCCACGCATAAATCTATAAACTTGTCCCGATCAACTGAAATAAATTGAAATTCAGAAAATTGTTCTTCGATTTCCCCCATAAAAGGATCAATAAAATGACAATCAGGACACCAGTCAGCTGTAAATTTAAATACAACTCTTTCATTGTCTCTCAATTGTTTAAATTGTTCTATAGAATTTAGATTTTCCATGTTAGCCCTCCTACTTCGTTTGAATAGATCTTACAATCGTCATCATCTGTTCTAGATTATCTGATACGTCTTTCTCTTTGGAAATCGTAGTTAACTTAGTTCCACCTATACTGGATACCAACTCATATCTATCTTCACTATTCTTCAGAATCGCTGCATAACCAAAACGATTGTCCGCTTCAAAGGTCTCTTCCTTAATAATATTTATATTCTTATTAGACATCATTAAGTCGTAATACAATTTACTCGTAGACAATTCATTTGGGTTTATAAACAAGATATAAGAGTCTTTTCCTTTTGATAGTAGAATATTAGTTTCATCAGAATCTTCTTCAACAGAATATCCACTTGGTAAAAATAGTTTAATGTCATTTACTTCTTTGTTAGGATCTTCAGCATCCTCCGTAAAAGCCTTCTCTGCTTTTTCTAGGCCTTTAACAGCTTGTTCATCTAAAGATGCACAGCCTGCACATAAAATGACAACTAGTGACGCGAGAATTCCTCGCATCCATTTTCTCGTCAATTTCGTTCCTCCATTCAAAGCATAACTGCTATATATTTTATCGATGATTTAATTTACTTGCAACTAGTATAGCTTATTGTTCTAGATAGGATTTCATTCATATAAATCTATTTTATCATGCTTTAGCTTTAAAAAGAGTTCATATTGACCTATAAGTAATAACATGATGTGCTCAAACATATCATTTCTTTTTATTATACCATTAGTAAATACACCAATAGCTCCTTCGTTGTGACGAATCCCCTGCTTGTTGGTATAGACGTCCATTATAGGACCTAGTTCCCCTCCAGCTCTCAGCTGCTCTGCAATTTCCACGGGTAATGGTACACCAGCTCCAGTAGCAGTAAACACTTCCCCTGTTTTGATTGCTAGTGCTCCCCAGTTGCAAATGTACATAGTTCCATCGATTTCTTGTACTCCACCCTCTAATCCAATACTGAATGTTCCATCTAAAATATCCATTGCATGTTTGGCTCGGTTGATAGCACCTTGTCTAGTCTCCTCATTACTCATTGGTTGGTCGGACACTAAAGAGGGCACGTCCTGATTTATAAAAATAGCATTGGGATAATATAATCTCCCTACTGTTTCTACTGCCTTAGTTTTAGCTCTATTATTAGTTGCAATCAGTATTTTATGCATCATTTCATTTCTCCTTCTTTAAAACAGAAACTGTCTTGGCCATAACTCTAAAAAAAAAATGCCACAAGGGCATTTTTTTATACATTAGCTTTAATCGTTTCTAGAGTAGTGCGATCACACGCCTTAACTAGCTTCACGATTAATTCTTTCGCTGCAGCGTAGTCATCAGTATGAATGATAGATGATGATGTATGAATATAACGTGAACAAATACCAATAACTGCGCTCGGAACGCCTTCTAGTGAAGTATGGACACGTCCTGCGTCTGTACCACCTTGGGAGATAAAGTACTGATAAGGTATGTTATTCGTTTCAGCCATATCTAATACAAATTCTCTCATACCACGATGAGTAATCATAGATCGGTCAAAAATACGTAGAAGTGTACCTTTCCCTAATTGACCAAACTCATTTTTATTGCCAGAAGCATCATTAGCTGGACTAGCGTCTAAAGCAAAGAATAGATCCGGCTTAATCATATTTGTCGAAGCTTGTGCACCGCGAAGTCCAACCTCTTCCATTACGTTTGCACCGGAATATAGCATGTTCGGTAGTTGTTCATTTTGAACTTCTTTTAATAATTCGATTGCCAGACCACAGCCATAACGGTTGTCCCAAGCCTTCGCCATTATTTTCTTATCATTTGCCATTGGAGTGAATGGGCAAACAGGAACAATTTGATCGCCAGGCTTGATACCCATACGCTTAACATCCTCTTTGTCATCTGCACCCACATCAATTAGCATATTTTTAATATCCATTGGTCTATTACGAACCTCATCACTCAACAAATGAGGTGGAATGGAGCCTATTACTCCTGGAATTGCTTGGTTATACGCAATGATTTCTACACGTTGAGCAAGTAAAACTTGGTTCCACCAGCCTCCCAATGGCTGAAAACGAATCATACCGTTATCCGTAATACCGGAAACCATAAATCCTACCTCGTCCATGTGACCAGCAACTAAAATCTTCGGTCCATTTTCATCACCTTTTTTTACCCCGAATATCCCACCTAAATTATCCTGTACAATTTCATCTGAATATTTAGTTAGTTCACTTCGCATAAAGGCACGAACCGCATGCTCATTTCCTGGCGCTCCTGGTAACTCAGTTAACGTTTTAAATAACGCGCGTGTTTCTTCATTCATTATTAAAGCCTCCTAAAGCCTCGTAAAGTTAATATTCACTCTTTAAATACATTCCCTCTCTATTGTAATAAAAGATTGAAGGGTTTACTACTAATAAATTTCGACATACGAAAAATTTTACGAATTCCATTTATATGATAAACTAAAATAAACACAAGGGAGGAATTAGAATGAAATTAAGAGACTATATGATGGGATTAGGTACAGGAGTTGTATTAGGTATTGTTGCAAGTCAGGCTGCCACTAAAATAAATCCAAACAAACCAGCAGATCTAGTGCTTAATAATATAAAGAACTCCTTTAAAGAAGAAGGTCCAATCGATGGGTCCTGGATTTATATGAGCCCAGAGCCGTTCCAAAAAGAAGCAATCCGTTTTGAAGTGTATAAGGGCGGAATATCTAGAATTAAAAATGGAGAACTAGAGCAATTTGAATTTGCAGCTGACTCTAAAACAGGTTCTGTAGTAGACATAGCAAAGGTTTAATCATGTCCTTTTAGTAATAAAGCATAAAACCTCTTATTAGGTGTAAATTATCCGTAGGAGGTGATGTTTCATGAGTAGTAAGAACAACAAAAAAACCATGAATAAAAGAACACATAACAGCCAGGAGCTATACAAAAATCCTACAGTTAACCCCGATACAGAACTCGGGATAGACTTTGCCGAAGTCTCTAAAAATAAGGTGACAAAACATATTACAAAAGAATCGAATAAATAATGCAAAGGTGAGTTTAATAACTCACCTTTTTTTAATTGTGGAAGTGTTGCGCCTATGAGGCGAAGTATTGCGGGAATTGGGTGAAGTGTTGCGCCTTAGCTCCAAGTGTTGCATATATCAAAAGTGTTGCGCCTATACTCCAAAGTGTTGCGAGAAATGAGTGAAGTGTTGCGCTAATTTGGGTAAGTGTTGCGAGTATTGCTTCAAGTGTTGCGCTAATTACATGTAGTGTTGCACATACGAAAAGTGTTGCACTTTTACTACAAAGTGTTGCGCTAATTGCAAGAAGTGTTGCAGGGTCCTCTATGAGGAGTGCACGCTATTACGCCGGGAATTATTATCCAAATATTTGAAACATTCCTTCTCTTCATAACGTATCCCTTATTAGAAAGCGAGGTGAATTTATCAAAATGGGTAAAAGTACAAGTATAATTTTTGTAGTCCTTCTGAGTTTTGTGATCAGTTACATTTTATCATCAGCATTTGCTCATTATGGTTTAAACACAACAAATTTAATCACAGGGTTCATTATAATTGGTTTGACTCTCTCTGCCGTTTCTTTGTTTGGAAAACTATTTCCTGAAAAAACAGTTGTAGAAAATTAATAATTTTTTAAGTTTGGGAGTGTTTTTTAAAAAACTACTCCCAATCTTTTTTTTATAATTTTCACATCGTGTTACTGTTTAAAAAAACCAAATTTGATACTCCTTTAATAACATTTCTAAATCTTGTTTGCTTCTATCAAGATAGAGACCTTTTATACCAGCTTGCTCGGATCCGTATATATTTTCTTTTTTATCGTCAGTAAAAACACTTTCCTCGTTACAAACTGATAGCTTCTTTAACGCAAGTTCATAAATAGCTACATTTGGTTTCTCTAACTGAACGGAGGAAGATAAAATAATAGCTTCAAAATAGCAACGTATTCCTAAACGATCAAAAACCAAGTCCATACTTGGCATTGCATTAGATATAACAGCTAATCTGTATTTTTTACTTAAATGCTCTAATACCTGTTTAACCTCTACGAACAATTCACAGTTTACTGCGTAATGAGTAAAAAGAAATAATTCTTTGGCCACTTCTTTATTTTTCAAATACTTAGCAATGGTCCCATAATAACGCTCATAATATTGTTTCTCTTCCTCCCAAGTAGTGATAAATTGCTTTTCAATTTCATTAGCAATATCTATGGCAGCTACAACTTCAGAACGTGTATATCCTCTTTCCAAGAGTAAATTAATAATTCTTTGCTCCCCTTTTAAAAAGGTATCAAATAGGACTCCTCCTGCATCAAGGAAAATTACTTTTGCATCTCTACTTAGTTTGCTCATATTTTCTCCCTTTACTTCTAATCTCCGCTTCTATCTTTCTAACAGAATTTATTATAATATCTGGTCGATCTAAATGAACGGAGTGATTAGAACCTTTAGCAAAAATCAAATTACTCTTTTTAGTCAAATAAATTTGTTCCTTAATCAGTTGCTCCCACTTATCTTCTAACAAAGTTATCTCTGTTTCTGGTAATCCTTCCCGTATCCCTATCGATACACAATGTTCTTTGTCTCTGCCAATTACTATTAAAGGTAGGTCTGGACAGACCTCCATATTTTTAATTACTTGAGCGTCATGCTTCCAGTTGCTAATTTCAAAATACATCGCCTTATAAAGAGTTGGGTTTAATGGAAATTCCAATAACCTTTTTTGTATTTCTGGAGGAAAGCTAAGTTCTTTTTGAGTCAGAATGATTGGTTCAATCAATGACTTGATTTCATCTGTCTTCATAGTGCTATAAGATAAACACTTTTGAAGCCAAGCATCATCTGTAGAGTCTTCATTCATAACAGGTAAATCTAATTCATCCAATACTCCAAAATCGACAGAAGTAGAATCCACTAAGACTACCCCTAGAACCTTTTCAGGATACTGCTTCATAAAATGCTGAACACATAATCCCCCGTAGGAATGTCCAACCAAGGTGACAGGTTCAGTGATATGAAGTTTGTGAATAATCTCCACCATTTCATTTACCACCTTTTGTGTATTGCGCTTTGTTCCACACAATTCACTTTTTCCAAGTCCTGGTCTATGAAACATAATGACACGATTTGATTTACTTAGTGCTTCTGTTAACTCATACCACTCATCGAATGAGGATGCCATCCCAGAAACGATTAGTATTGGGCTACCTGTTTTTCCTTTAATGATGACTTCAATTTTCTCATGGCTTAAACTTAAACATCTCCTAATAACTCTCACCTCACCAATTTTTTAGTGTAATGTTACTTACTTCTATATGTTTAGCCAAACCACCTGTTCCGAGTTGCTTAAAACTACTCTTCACACCATTTTTATATAAAAAAACCAGCTATAAATGCCAATAGACATTTATAGCTGGTGTATTTTTAAGAACGCGTTCTCTCTAATTTTTCTACAACTTCCTTGCCATCCGTGGACCATTTAATCATACGGTGGTAGGCATCATGGTAGAAGCTGAACCAATAATTATTTTGCAACGCTTCATTGACCCATTTTTGCTTAGCAAATACAGAGGTCATTGGGTAGTCATCGTAAGCCAATACCCATAATGGATTTTGATGTGCATGTGTTGGCATAAGGTCTGCCATATGGATGATTGTTTCATCCTTTTGCTTTAATAGCACAATACTATGACCATCACTATGACCACCTGTATGAATCATCTCAATATCTTCTAAAAGCTTAATAGAATCCTTGAATGTAATGACCTGTGATTGAATGGGCTCCCAGTTTTCCTTCCAATATGTATTGCTTGAACGGACATTTGGGTTCTTCATTTCATTCCATTCTACCTCTGAAACATAGATGGAAGCATTCGGAAAACTGGAAACTAATTCTCCATTTACCCATTTAGTTAGTCCACAAGCATGATCGAAATGTAAATGAGTCATTAAAATGATGTCGACATCCTCTGCAAGCAGACCTAACTCGACAAGATTGTCATCTACCACTGACTCATCTGTAATGCCATAATTTCTGATTTGCTTGTCTGAGAACTTTCCAAATCCTAGCCCAGCTTCTAGCAAAATGTTCTTCCCTTTATGTTGAATCAATATTGGATCGGAAGGAAGTTCAATTTGATTTTTTTCATTGACCGGGTATTTCTTTTCCCATAAAGGTTTTGGCACTACTCCAAACATGGCTCCCCCGTCCATATGTGTCGTGCCACCTTTTAACCAAGTTAATGTCATCTCGTGAAATTTATACGTATCCATACTTTCATCCCCTTTGAATAGTATTGATCTTTTATTTTTGGCTAATAAATCTAGCCTCTAGACGATAGATTGGTTGACCTTTTGCAGAGAATTTCTCTTCATATTCAGTCATAATATTATCTTCTGGCATATTCGCATGTAAATCAAGTGATACATACGTTAACAGCATTCCATAGGCAGACATGCTTGTAAGTGAGTATTCAAATAATCCTCTATTATCTGTTTTAAAATGAATCTCTGCATTGTCTACTAAAATAGATTCATAAAGCTTTAAAAAGCCTTCATGAGTTAAACGTCGCTTTGCATGTCTAATTTTTGGCCATGGATCAGAGAAGTTTAAATAGACGCGGTGGACATCATTTTTTTGAAAATATTTTGCTAAGTCAGCGCCATTTACCTTTAATAGACGCAAATTTGGTAAAGGCTGAGCTTCTATTGCATTTTCTAATGCAGAGACAATGACACTGTCATAAAGCTCGATTCCTATATAATTGATGTCGGGATTTTGTTTTGCCATTCCAGTTACAAATTGGCCTTTCCCAGTTCCTACTTCTATATGAAGTGGATTTTCGTTATCGAACACTAAATTCCATTTTCCTTTTTGTTCTTCCGGATTTGGAATCACTATTTCTGGATGAGAATTTATAAAATCCTCGGCCCAAGGTTTGTTTCTTAATCTCATTACCTTAACTCCTTTTACTTGGTGGTTTTGCTAATTTCCATGCATTATGCTCTACTCTAAATGTATAGATGCTTCCAGGAATTGTCATACAGGAAAATTCTCCGTCAACGTGCCCATACACTTGATCATTCATTTGAATGGCAAACTCGCTTGCCTGAATTTGTTTAACTTCTTTATAAGCCGTATGTTTGCCATAAAACACTGTGCCAAATATAAATAACAGCTTAGCCCGCTTCAAATGATGCACAACGGTTAGTTCAATTAAAGCATCGTTTGGTATAGAGGAAGGAGAGATTTTCATGCCTCCTCCAAAATAGGGTTGATTACACACAGTAATAAACCAAACATCTTCAAACTTTATCGTATCTCCTTGATTTAGTAAAGAGAAAGAGAATTTTTTAAACTTAAATAACTCTTTCACAAGATACAGAATGTACACTAATTTACCTAATCCTAGTCTATTTAACCACTTTTTCCATTTAGATTGATTGGCTGCGTATACAACATGTGCATCAAAGCCAAAGCCCGAATTATTTATGAAATGAAACGTATCTGAATTAGTGTGTAATACACCGATGTCCATCTGTTCTGCTGTCTGATACTCTAAAACATATTCTGTTAGCTGCTCGAGTGTTTGAAACACAAAAAAAGCCCGAGCAAAATCATTTCCACTTCCAGCAGAAACAACTCCAACTCGAACATGATTATACCCTATAGTACCTGAGAGGATTTCGTGCGCGGTACCGTCTCCACCGATTGCTATAATAAGAAGAGGGTCTTGGCTAGCTTCTGCATATTTTTTCGCTATATCGGTTGCATGCCCACTATATTCAGTTTTAAGAAGCGTAAAAGCGAAAGGGAGATGGTCTTGCCATGACTCCCAAAGCTTTTTAGCTCTCCCCTGACCTGCTATTTCATTAACAACAATTAGTACATCATTCATTTTCTATCTCGCTTTCCAGCTCCCAGCTTGCCCTAGAATAGGAGGTTGTCTGAACCAGATTAAGTAATGCCTGCGCTGCCTTAAACTGCATATGCTTCATCGGAGATGGAGACGATTTTAAAGCTTGAAACCATGCAGGAAAGCTTCTAGTATCTACTAATTGAGTCTGATAGGCAGAGCCTGGATAATCGATGTAACCATTTCTGGATAGAACTACTTTTCGGATAGGCAAATCAATATCTTCCTTTTTAAAAACCTGCAATAGAATAGATTCCATTCTATTAAGACTGATAATCGGACTTAATACCTTACTTTCGCTCTTTCCACTTTTCTTCACCCAAAAACGATCCCCACTTCCGATAAATGCATCCAAGTCTCTGCCTTCTAACATGACTATACATATAATTTCAGTAGGCAAAACGATAATAACATCTAATTCCACAGGGGCTTTTTTCAGTTTAAGGATTGGGTAATAAAACAGAAAATAATTATCAGGTAATTGTAGTGTGAGAAGTCGTAACAAGCTATCTCTCATATACTTTGGATCTACATAGGATTTTTCCATTAAAGTAGAGCTAGCCCATTTTAATTGAAAATGAAATAATTGGTCTAAATACATTCGTCGTAGTTCTTCTTTAGAACTCGGGTTATAAACAATATTAGGTTCGAAAAAAAGAGTAGTAGATTCTTCTGGAACTTCTTGATCCTCTACCTCCTTTTCATCCAATATCTCTGTAGAGGTTTCTTCTTTGTTTCGAGAAAACAATTTAGAGATAAAGGATTTTTTTTCCTCTACCTCTAAATCCTCCTCCTGCTCCTTCTCCATCCACGATGTATCTAGAGCTCCTCTTTCATAAGAAGCGTTGACTCGCTCCCATTGTTGTTTTTTTAAACGAACAAATTGAGTAGGATACCGCTTTAAATCAATTTGATAGCGGGATATATAATCCTGTAATTTGACTAACTGAGCCATT
The DNA here is from genome assembly GCF_938022135.1 of uncultured Psychrobacillus sp. Classification (NCBI taxonomy): domain Bacteria; kingdom Bacillati; phylum Bacillota; class Bacilli; order Caryophanales; family Bacillaceae; genus Psychrobacillus; species uncultured Psychrobacillus sp. Next base: position 16,573 of record NZ_CALIED010000016.1, on the reverse strand, counting down.
CCATTACCTCCCTCTCACACGTTTATACTGGCAAATTGCTCGTAACGTGGAGTGCTTGCAGGATTTATTTTGTAAATGATAAAATCGCGAACTTCAAAGGACTGTTTCTCCAGGTTAAACGAATCGTACATACAGGTCTCAGTTGACTTCCATTTTTTCGCAACGGTTACATGGGCATGGAAGTCCTTTGAAACGTTTAACTCTATATACCCCAGAACTTTTTGCACAACTGCATGCTGAAGTCTTTGCAATTCCTCATTTTCATCGACAGCGACATAAACTACTCGAGGGGTTTTAGCACTCCCAAAATGGGCTAGTCCCGCTGTTGTTAAAGTAAATGCTTCCCACTTTATCTCTTTCAAGGATTCGATTAAGTCTGCTAATATAGATTCATCTACTGCAGCTAAGTATGCCAGCGTAATATGAAGGTCCTCAAGAAGAGGCAACGTTTTATGTGTTTCATGCATATTAGTTGCCTTTCTAGCCTCTATAATAGACCTTCCTATTACCTCGGGAACTTTAATACCTATGAAATAATGGTTGCTCATACATTTAAAGTCGTAGGAATTTTTTGTTCAAAGGCTTTCTGGAGCTTTCTTGTTAACTCTCCAGGTTTTCCGTTTCCAATAACATTCCCATCGATTGAGATAACTGGCATCACCTCTGCACTAGTTGAGGACATGATGAATTCATCCATTTTCAGTGCTTCTTCTTTAGTAAACGCCTCTTCCACTACCTTTAATCCAATCTCTTCACAGCAATCTAACAATACTTTTCTAGTAATACCATTTAAAATCAGGTTGCTCACTGGATGTGTATACAAAACACCATCTTTAATGCCGTACATGTTTGAGGAAGAACCCTCTGTTACCGTATCACCACGATGTAAAATAGCCTCAAAGCAATCTTTCGTAACAGCTTCCTGTTTAGCGAGTACATTGCCAAGTAGGTTTAATGATTTAATATCACATCTTAACCAACGAACATCCTCTACAAAACAAGCCTTAATCCCACTTTCAAGCTGAGCAAGTGGACGTGTTGTTTCTTTCGTATAAGCTGTCAGCACGGAGCTAACTGCTGGATTAGGAAAGTTATGAATACGAGGGCTATCCCCACGTGTTACTTGTAAATAGATTTGACCATTTTGAACTTCATTCGTTTCAATTAGCTCATGTATCATTTGATGAAGTTTGTCTTTCGTATAAGGAATGACTAAGTTAATTTTATCAGCACTGGAATACAGACGATCAATATGCTCAGTCGCAGTAAATAAATCTCCGTTATAAATTTTAATAACTTCATAAATACCATCGCCAAATTGATAGCCTCGGTCTTCAAACCCAATCTTCACTTCATTTTTTTCTACGATTTGGTCGTTCCACAAAATTTTTGTCATAATTATTCATCCTCTCCTTATTTTTTACCAGCAAGCTCCACTATTGCATCTGCATAAATCGCAGTGGCTTTTATCAAATCCTCAATGTCCACATACTCATCTACCTGGTGAGCTATATCTGGTCTGCCTGGAAACAACATCCCAAACGCAACGCCTTTTTTTAGCACTCGCGCGTATGTTCCACCACCGATAGATAATAGTTCTGCCTTTTCTCCTGTTTGACGCTCATATACCTTTTGAAGGGTTTGAATCAGTATATCCTCTTTATCGACATAATGTGGCGTAGAGTTAGAGCCTAAATCAAGTGTTATACCTGTATTTTGTAACTTTTCTCTACAAGCACTTAGTTTTTCCTCAAATGGATAGCTAACTGAATAACGTAGACTTACTTGAGTACAAGAGCCTTGGGCAGGTGCATAATGAATAACTCCTGCATTTAATGTAGTTTCACCAGACACTTCATCTGCATAGTTTAAGCCTAATGCATGACCTCTGCTTTCTTCCCCGAAAGCCATTACAAGGAACTCACAGAATGCTTTAGAATGTGCGGTTAAAGGCAATGACAACAAAAATTTAGCAAGGAGGATTCCAGCATTTACTCCATGGTCTGGCTCCATAGCATGAGCTGATTTACCACGAACTAGCACCTTAACAACTGGGCCTTCTGGAAGGACTTCGCCAGTAATTCCGTTTTCACTTGCAAAGTTATTAAATTTTTCTTTAATAGAATGAACCCCTCCAAAAATATAAGCGAATGCTTCATCTGGAACCATATTTGTACGCTTACCAGCCTGGAAAAACTGGATTGTTTCCGTCTCAGAAGAACCTGTCTGAGAAAAGATTAAATTAGCAATTCCTTTTTCTGCATTGATAATCGGAAAGTCCGCATCCGGAGCAAAGCCTAGGTCAGGCATCTCTTCTTTCTCAAAATAACGAGTCACACATCTAAATCCACTTTCTTCGTCTGAACCTATGATCAGCCTTACACGTTTCGAAAGCTCAATCCCAGATTCTTTTACTAGCTTCATCGCCATCCACGCCGCAATCGTAGGACCTTTATCATCAATTGCTCCTCGACCGTAAATGCGATCATCTGCAACAACACCTTCAAATGGAGGGTAAGTCCACCCTGTCCCTTCAGGTACTACATCCACATGACAAAGTATTCCTAACAATTCCTCGCCACTACCCATTTCAATGTGACCAGCCATATTGTCTATATTTTTTGTAACAAAACCTTCTTTTTCCCCTTCGTTTAACATATATTGTAGTGCCTCTAGTGGTTTTACACCGAAGGGAGCTTGCTCTGTAGCCTCTTTTTCATCTAAAACACTAGGTATTTGAATTAAGGCTTGAAGCTCTTTTATAATATCCGTCTTTCTTTGTTCTGCTATATCTAACCAGTTCATTGTAATCCTCCTATGTACTATTGCATATTTCTTATTTTACACTTATTTTATTCAAACACACAGTAAAAAGAAGGTTTTTTTGACTGCTGTTAAGTTACTACATTATTTGTTCTCATTAACCAATAGAACCATACAATACTCCACCTATTTGTGGTTATTCATTTATCAATATAATTTTATTTTGTTACATAGAAAATTCAGTTATAACGGCTTTTTCTACTAGTTTCATATAAATTTCATGTATTTTTTTGTAAATAATCAGTAATTTTTATAGAAATTTCTTTGCAATTCTACTATAATAAAATTGTCAGACAATATAATTCTGACTACCAAAATTGTAAAGGGGCTGTCATTTGCAATACTACTGTTGCTTTTCGCCCAAGTCGTCCGCTAGTCTTGCCACGAGATATCAAGATGAAGGAGTGGTTATTTTTGAAACCTACTACTGATCGGATGCTCACTCGAATCAAAGATATGTATATGTTCATCCGAAACAACGGAACTGTTACTACACAAGATCTGGTCGATGAATTTGGCATCACTCCTCGAACTATTCAGAGAGATTTGAATGTACTTGCGTTTAATGATTTAATCATTAGCCCAACAAGAGGCAAATGGACCACGACGAACAAACGAGTTAAAATGACATCTTAGATACACCATATGAAAAAGAATGACCACGCCTAGGCATGGTCATTCTTTTGTTATAGACTTAATAATTCCTCTTCCGTTAGCTCTCTGTAGGATCCTTCTTCCAATGACTCATCTAGCTTCAAAGCCCCCATAGACAACCGTTTTAAATATACGACTTCCTTATCTACTGCCTGGAACATTCTTTTCACTTGATGGAATTTACCTTCTGTGATGGTTAACTCAATTTCAGAAATTTGATCACTCTTTAAAATAGTCAGGTAGCCTGGCTTCGTGTGATACCCATCATCCAAAATGACTCCTTCTTTGAATGCTACTATATCTTCTTCTGTTACTCTACCTGCTACTTTCGCATAATATACTTTAGGGACATCCTTCTTAGGAGACAATAATCGATGTGTTAGCGCTCCATCATTAGTTAAAAGCAACAGTCCAACCGTATCCTTATCAAGTCTTCCGACAGGATAGGGCTCAAAATGCTTAACATCATCATCTAATAGGTCAATTACAGTTTGATCTCTAGAATCCTCCGTTGCAGAAACTACTCCTGGTGGCTTGTTCATCATTAAGTAGATAAACTCTCTATATTCCACTATCTCTCCATAAACTGTTACTTTATCCTCTAATTCATTGACGTGATTAGATCCATTTTTAGCAACTACATCGTTTACTTCAATTGCCTTTGATTTAATAAGAACCTTTACTTCACTTCTTGTACCGTATCCCATATGAGATAGAAATTTATCTAATCGCATTTATTTCTCCTTAAAGCCTAATTTTTTCGCAATACGTGTAACTTTCTCACCTAGTAATTTCTGAGCTAATCCAAGTCGAAGCGTCACATAGCCATAAAAGGCTGCTCCCACACCAGCACAAACTATAATAACTAGCAGCGCCTCCATTTTACTATCGATTACAAATAGGTTTTGTAACCCTGACTTTACTACATACACAAGTACAAGCATAACAGCATTGATGATGAGGATGAGAAGAATTCTTCTTGCTACCATCGTAGACTTATAATGCAACGTTTTTCGTATCGCAAACAAGTTCAATCCTATAGCTACTAAATAACCACATGCAGTCGCCATAATTGCACCATCTGTTTCAAATGCTTTGATGAAAGGTGTGTTTAACAACAGCTTTGTCAAAATACCTAATAAAAGATTTAAAATGATCAGCTTTTGACGATCAATACCTTGTAGGATTGCAGTAGTCACTGGATACAAGGCAAATAAAATGGCTACCGGAGCATAGTGTGCTAACACCGTTGAACCGGTTTCACTCTGTTCATAAAATAAATGATAAAACTCCCCTGATAATACAGCAATTCCCAGGGCTGCTGGAACAGTAAGAAATAATAATATTTGAAATGACTGATCGAGCGATTTTCTCACTTGAAGAAAATCTCGTTTTGCATAATAGCTCGTAATGTAAGGTATTAAAGCCATGCTAAATCCAGTAGCCAACATCACGGGAATCATTACCAATTTATGTGCAGAGAAATTCAACATTCCTAATAAAATATTGGAAATATCCCCGCTTATACCGATAATAGACATAGCACTGTTAAAGGTGATCATATCGATGAATTGGAAAAGTGGGTTAATAACCCCAACTAGAGCAAATGGAACCGTATAAACTAAGATTTCCTTGTAAATATTTCTAAGAGAAACATCCGAGCTCGTTTTACCAGAATCATTCATCATCACATTAAATTCGGGCTTCAGCTTCTTCCAATACCAATATAGAACGACCATGCTCGCCAATGCACCAAGGAAGGCTGCAAATACTGCAAAGGAAACTGCTGTCTTTTCTGTGCCCTTCATTATGTATACTACAAAAAAACCTCCAGCTAACACAAACAGAATACGTACAATTTGTTCCCAAAGCTGTGAAATCGCAGTAGGTGTCATACGCTGATAGCCTTGGAAGAAACCTCTTATTAAACTCATAAGTGGAACAACTATAACCGCAAAGCTGACATATTTTATCACTGAAGCTACGTCACCTACAGAAAAATCAGCTTCATCATCCTTAATAATCATATGTGCAATAGGATCTGCTAAAAAGAAAAGCAGTAGAAATCCTAAAACACCAGTGATACTCATTAAAAGCATGCTGGATTTCATTAGCTTCCTACCTGTCGCATAGTCCCCTAATGCATTGTATTTCGATACAAACTTGGAAACCGCAACCGGTACCCCTGAAACTGCTATTGCTAGCATGATTGAATAGGGAGTATAAGCGTATTGATAAAGGGCAATGTACTCTTCGCCGATTATCTGATAAAAAGGAATTACATAAAGAACTCCTAAAATCCTGGATAATAAGAGACCAACCGTTAAAATCATTGTCCCTTTTAGTAAATTCGATGCCATCTAACCCGTCCAATCCTTTAAAATGTCTATATTACAGTTTACAACTGTCTCATCAAAACTACAATCATGTATAATAAAGAAAAAAGTGAAAGTGTGAATATACTATGTATGACGTAATAATAATTGGTGGGGGTCCCTCAGGACTTATGGCCGCTGCTGCAGCAGGTGCTGAAAACAAAAAGGTTTTATTGATTGAAAAAGGCAACAAGCTAGGAAAGAAATTAGCAATATCTGGCGGAGGACGATGCAATGTTACAAATAGGCTTCCTCAGGAGGAAATTGTTAAGAACATTCCCGGAAACGGTCGTTTTTTATTTTCCCCGTTTTCCGTTTTTAACAATGAGGATATTATCGCATTCTTTGAGAATTTAGGTGTCCCATTAAAAGAGGAAGACCATGGTAGAATGTTCCCGGTCTCTAACAAGGCAATGGACGTTGTGAATGCCCTTCTGGACGAATTAAAAAGATTGAAGGTAGATATTAAGCTAAACGCTCCCGTTGCTAAATTATTAATGAACGAAGAAAAGATAATCGGAATTCGATTGGCAACAGGCGAGGAAATTACTGCTGGAGCAGTAGTAGTGGCTGTTGGCGGTAAAGCTGTTCCTCAAACCGGCTCTACAGGAGATGGCTACCCGTGGGCAGAGAAAGCTGGTCATACGGTAACTGATTTATATCCAACGGAGGTGCCTCTGTTATCTAGTGAGACCTTCATCAAATCGAAGGAGCTCCAAGGCTTAGCCTTAAGAGATGTAGCTGTTTCTGTTCTAAATAAAAAAGGAAAAGTAATCATTACCCATCAAATGGACATGCTCTTTACACATTTCGGCTTAAGCGGACCTGCTATTCTACGTTGCAGCCAATTTGTTGTAAAGGAAATAAAGAAAAATGGTGGCCCGGTTTCTGTAAGAATTGATAGCCTTCCCCACTTGAACGAGGAAGAAACATTCCAAACACTTCTGTCTTCTATTAAAGACGAGCCTAAAAAAGCAGTTAAAAACGTGTGGAAAGGATTAGTTCCTGAAAGGTGGCTATTGTTTTTGTTAGAGCAAGCGAAAATTCAAGAAAGTGAGGATGGCCAAAATCTTTCTCACGAGAAGATAAGATCTCTTGCCCATCTTTTTAAACAATTTATCGTTAACGTTCACGGCACCCAGCCACTAGAGAAAGCTTTTGTTACAGGCGGTGGAGTTTCCATCAAGGAAATTGAGCCAAAAACAATGGCATCTAAGAAAAAAGAAGGATTATATTTCTGTGGAGAAATATTAGACATACATGGATATACTGGTGGCTACAATATCACCTCTGCCCTTGTTACTGGGAAGCTAGCCGGGATGAGTGCTGCAAAAAGCCTTCTAAATTAATTGGATAAAATTTGGATTCTTTTATAAGAATGCATTGAATTTTTAAATTATTTATAATACAATGGTCTTTAATGAGCGATGACGAAGAGTAGTAATCATATGTGACGCCATAGAGAGCTGACGATTGGTGCAAGTCAGTGCAACGCATATGATGAATGGGCTTCTGAGTTCCAAGGCCGAAATGGCAGTAGGCCTTGGCGTTTGTCTACGTTATAGGACTAGCAGCTAATCGCTGCAAACAAGTGGATTACAATAGTAATCAATGAAGGTGGCACCACGGCTCTCCGTCCTTTTTGGATAGAGAGCCTTTTTGTATTCTTTTGTAAATGAGCCGAGCTGAGAAAGAGGAGAGTGTAGAGAATGACAGTTGAGACGAGAAGCTATGAAATGAAAGAAATCCAAGGAGATATGATGACTCCCATCTCCATTTACCATGCACTAAAAGGAAAAAAGAAAATGCTATTTGAATCCTCTGCTAAGCATGAGGAGAGCGGTCGGTATTCGTTTATCGTACTTAATCCGGTTGCAGAAATAATAGGTAACCAGTATCACTATGTCTTTACAGATGAACACAGAAAAGAACACACAGGACATGGTATTTTAGAAAAACTAAAAACCATTCTCCCTGAACACAAGGAGCAATACCCCTTCTCTTTTTTTGGAGGAATGCTAGGTTATTTTGGTTATGAAACCGCATTTTACAGTGAACAGATTGGAGAGTATCTCCCCGATGATTTAAATATGCCTGATATACATGCTTTGTTTTATGATACCTTTCTTGTTTACGATCATTTGAAACAAACCATAACTATTGCAGCAATCGATTTGTTCCAGAACGGTCGCACTTCTAAAAATATGATGGATTCGATTAATGAAATATATGAGGATCTTCAAGCAAGTGCTTCCCACCAAGAGGAGGAGTTAGCACAGAAGCTTTCTTTTAAGCCTTCGATTCAGAAAGAAGAATTTAAACAAATGGTAGAGAAAGCTAAGCAACATATTGTACAAGGCGACATATTTCAAGTAGTGATTTCTCAGCGTTTTAGCTCCCCTTTCACTGGGAATCCTTTCTCTCTTTATCGACAGCTTAGAACTTCTAATCCGTCACCTTACATGTTTTATATGGATTTCGGAACGTACGTCGTTTTCGGCACCTCTCCCGAAAGTCTTGTAAAAGTAAAGAATGGATATGTCACGACAAACCCTATTGCTGGTACAAAGCCTCGTGGAAAATCTCCCGAAGAAGATCAGCAAAATGCTGCTAGTTTATTGATAGACGAAAAGGAAGTAGCAGAGCATCGGATGCTTGTTGACTTGGGAAGAAATGATATAGGTAAAATATCAGAAATTGGTACGGTCCAAGTAAACAAGTATATGCAGATTGAATTGTACAAGTACGTCATGCATATAGTTTCAGAAGTAACTGGTCGTTTAAGAAAAGACACTCATGCGTTAGACGTTTTGGCTGCCTGTTTACCCGCTGGTACCGTTTCAGGAGCTCCTAAAATCCGTGCCATGCAAATTATAAACGAATTAGAATCTATAAAGCGCGGAGTATATGCAGGAGCAGTTGGTTATATTTCAGTTACAGGAGATATGGACCTCGCCTTGGCCATCCGAACAATGATTGTAAAAGACCAGATGGCTCATGTTCAGGCAGGTGCAGGAATAGTATATGATTCCATTCCGGAAAATGAATATGACGAAACCTTAAACAAAGCAAAAGCACTATTGGAGGTGATTCGATGATCCTTCTAATAGATAATTATGATTCCTTTACGTACAACCTTTATCAACAATTAGGAATGCTTGGGAAAGATGTTATGGTTGTCAGAAACGACGCTATTACCATTTCAGATATAGATGAGCTTCATCCAGAAGCAATTGTCATCTCTCCTGGTCCAGGTAATCCATTAGATGCAGGTGTTTCTATTGAAGTGATTCAAGCATTATATAAGAAGTATCCTATCCTAGGAATCTGCCTAGGTCACCAATCTATTGGGGCTGCATTTGGAGCAAATATAGTGCAGGCTAGAACAATTATGCACGGTAAAACCTCCACTATATCGCATACACAAAATGAATTATTTTCCGTCTTTGATAGCCCTATCTCCGTCATGCGTTATCACTCTCTAGTAATTGAAGAGAACAGCCTACAAGATTGCTTTGAGGTACTGGCTAGAGCTGAGGACGACCTGGAAATAATGGCTATTAAACACAGTGACTACCCTCTGTATGGATTACAATTTCATCCAGAGTCTATCGGAACTGAGCAAGGGACTCTACTGATGAAAGGTTTTATAGATACGTTAAATTAACCTTCGAAGGGAGATTTTAATGGTAGCTGCGATTGGTATTATTATTGTTCATGTTGTTGGGTTACTTTCATTGAAATTCATGTTTCGAAATGAAGAAGGCGCATCCTAATTTTTTATAGGAAAAACAGACATAGAAATATGAATAGAAGCTATGAAAAATTAAATGCTTTTATATAAGGGAAGTAGAATTGATTTTCGCTTTCGGCGGACGCTTTTTAGCGGGGAGAGCGGAAATCAGCCATCTATTTGTTCATGTTTTCTTTGTAATTATATTTGAACTTTTAATAACATCTTTACCTAAATGATTTATTTCTCGCTTTACTTCACAAAAAAGCTGCTTATCTCACGAGGAGACTAAGCAGCTTTATTATTTATTAAATTACGATGTTCACCATTTTACCAGGTATTGCGATGATTTTTTTGATCTCATTGCCATCAATCCATTGTTGAACCTGTTCAGATGCTAAGGCTAATGCTTCTAGCTCATCCTTCGTAGCATCCTTAGAAACGACAAGCTTCGCACGAACCTTCCCTTTAATTTGGACCGGGATTTCAACTTCATTGTCCACTAGCTTCGACTCATCAAACGTCGGCCAAGATTCATAAGCGACAGACCCCTCATGACCTAGTATGCTCCAAAGCTCTTCAGAAATATGAGGTACGATAGGAGAAATAAGCTTAATGAAGCCCTCTACATATTCTTTAGAGATTTTCTCAGCTTTATATCCTTCATTGATGAATACCATCATTTGAGAGATTGCTGTATTATAGTGCATTCCTTCGTAATCCTCTGTTACCTTTTTAACCGTTTGGTGATATACCTTTTCCATGTTGTCAGATGAAGTATCGCTTACTTTAGGGCTTAGCGTTCCTTCCTCTGTGACGAATAGTCTCCAAATACGATCTAGGAATCGACGTGAGCCGTCTAAGCCGTTTGTGGACCATGGCTTAGAAGAGTCCAGTGGTCCCATGAACATTTCATATAAACGAAGTGAATCTGCTCCATGGCTTTTCACAATATCATCAGGATTTACTACATTTCCTTTTGACTTGGACATTTTCTCGTGATTTTCACCTAAGATCATCCCTTGATTGAATAACTTTTGGAATGGCTCTTTAGTTGCTACAACACCGATATCATAAAGGAATTTATGCCAGAAACGTGCATAGAGCAAGTGAAGTACAGCATGCTCTGCTCCACCTACATAAAGATCCACTGGCAACCAGCGTTTTACTAGCTCAGGGTCAATAAGCGCTTCGTCATTATGTGGATCGATATAGCGAATATAATACCAGCAGCTACCTGCCCATTGAGGCATTGTATTGGTTTCACGACGTCCTTTTTTACCAGTGACTGGATCTACTACATTTACCCATTCCTCAATATTAGCTAATGGAGACTCTCCTGTTCCACTTGGCTTAATGTCTGTAGTAACAGGAAGCATAAGTGGAAGCTCTGATTCGTCTACTGGAGTGGATGTTCCATCTTCCCAATGAATGATTGGAATTGGCTCTCCCCAATAACGCTGACGGCTAAATAACCAGTCACGTAGACGGTAAGTAATTTTCTTCTCACCTTTTCCATTTGCTTCAAACCATTCAATTGCTTTAGCGATTGCGTCTTGTTTATTAAGTCCATTTAAGAAATCCGAATTAACAAGTACGCCATCCTCTGTGTAGGCAGCTTCTTCAACATTTCCACCAGAAACTACTTCTACAATTGGAAGATCGAATTGTTTTGCGAACTCATAATCACGCTCATCATGTGCTGGAACTGCCATAATAGCACCAGTTCCATATGTCGCTAAAACGTAATCAGCGATCCAGATTGGCATTTTTTCACCACTAACTGGATTAATTGCATAAGCACCAGTGAAAACACCTGTTTTATGCTTAGCAAGATCCGTACGCTCTAAATCACTTTTCAATTTAACTTGATCTTTATATGCTTGCACTGCCTCCATTTGCTCTGGAGTTGTAATAGTATCCACTAATTTATGCTCAGGTGCCAATACGGCATACGTTGCACCAAAAATCGTGTCGGGACGAGTTGTAAATGCTTGGAATGATTGATCAGTATCCGCAATTTCAAATGTAAGCTCTGCACCTTCTGAACGTCCAATCCAGTTACGTTGCATTTCCTTTAAGCTCTCAGGCCAATCAAGGTCATCTAAATCCTCTAACAATCTATCGGCATAAGCAGTAATACGAAGAACCCATTGACGCATTGGACGACGTTCTACTGGATGTCCTCCACGCTCGGATAGACCATCGATTACCTCTTCGTTTGCTAATACTGTACCTAATGCAGGACACCAGTTTACCGGCACCTCATCCACATATGCTAGGCCTTTTTTATAAAGCTGAATGAAAATCCATTGTGTCCATTTGTAGTAGGAAGGATCAGTAGTATTAATTTCACGATCCCAATCATAGGAAAACCCAAGATCCATCATTTGACGTTTGAATGTCGCAATATTTTTTGCTGTGAACTCTGCTGGATCATTACCAGTATCAATTGCATATTGCTCAGCAGGAAGACCAAAAGCATCCCAGCCCATTGGGTGAAGTACGTTATATCCTTGTTTGCGTTTATATGCACTTAAAATATCTGTCGCTATATATCCAAGCGGATGTCCAACATGCAGTCCAACTCCTGATGGATATGGGAACATATCTAATGCATAAAATTTTGGTTTGGAAGGATCGTCAATCATTTTATATGTTTTATTTTCCTTCCAATACCTTTGCCACTTTTGCTCAATTGCTTCATGATTAAAGCTCATTTTTCTTCCTCCTTCAGGTAATGGTGTTGTCTAAACCATCATTTCACAAATAAAAACAACACCAAATAAAAAAACTCGCCCCTTAAAAAACTTAAGGGACGAGAGATATACTCACGCGGTACCACCCAAATTAGTGGAAAATTCCACTCAACTTGTCTCCTTAACGCGGAAAACGGTATAAGCTACTAATCGTTCACTTATACAGACTCAAAGGCGAGTTCAATAATTCGTAACACTAACTTACACCATGCGTTAGCTCTCTTTAGAAACGAGTGTTATTTACTATTCCTTGTCTTAGTCGAAAATTATTTATGGTTATTGCATTAATTCTAATTGAAATGAAAAGAAAACACAAGATGCACTCTCATCAAATATCGTAGAAATTAGTAAATTAAATAGCTACATTCTCTTTTACGTCTTTAATGATTAAATCCGCTTCCGTAGCATCTATAATATCTTGCACAGAATATCCCTCAAATACTTCTTTTAATTCTAGCCCATCTTCTGTTACTTCAATCATTGCTCGTTCTGTTATGATTTTATTCACAACGGCTTTACCTGTTAAAGGAAGTTCGCATTGTTTTTTAATCTTTGCTGAACCGTCCTTCGCGCAGTGGTCCATAATTACGATAATTTTTTTGGCACCATGCACTAAATCCATTGCGCCGCCCATTCCTTTAATCATCTTACCTGGAATCATCCAGTTAGCTAAGTCTCCCTTTTCAGAAACCTCCATCGCCCCTAAAATTGCAACGTCTACGTGCCCCCCGCGTATCATGGCAAATGACTCAGCACTTGAAAAGAAGGAAGAACCCGGAATGGTAGTAACAGTTTCCTTCCCGGCGTTGATAAGATCTGGATCGACTTCTTGCTCAGTTGGATATGGCCCGATACCTAAAAGACCATTTTCTGATTGAAGCACAACTGTTTTATCTGGAGATATAAAGTTGGCAACTAAGGTTGGAATACCTATTCCTAAATTCACGTAGTTCCCATTTTCAATTTCTTTTTCTGCTCTTCTCGCAATTTTTTCTCGTGTATTCATCCGAATCTCCCCCTTATGAACGTGTCGTGAGACGTTCGATTCTTTTTTCCTGTTCTGCTTGGAACAGACCTTGGACATAAATACTTGGCGTATGTATTTGAGCTGGATCTAAATCGCCTGTCTCAACGATTTCTTCTACCTCAGCAATTGTAATTTTCCCTGCAGCAGCCATCATTGGATTGAAATTTTGAGCTGTTTTGTTATAGATTAGGTTACCAAATTTATCTGCCTTAGCTGCGCGAATCAACGCAAAATCTGCTCTAAGTGCTTCTTCTAGAACGTATTCCTTGCCGTCATACATTCGTACCTCTTTCCCCTCTGCAACAACCGTCCCTACACCTGCAGGAGTAAAGAACGCAGGTATTCCTGCTCCACCAGCACGAATTTTTTCTGCTAAAGTACCTTGAGGAGTCAACTCTACTTCAATCTCTCCTGAAATTACTTGTCTTTCAAACTCTTTATTTTCCCCTACATAAGAGCCTATCATTTTTTTGATCTGTTTATTTTTAAGTAAAAGGCCTAGACCCCAGTCATCTACTCCACAGTTATTAGAAATTACGGTTAAATCCTTTACCCCTTTTTCAACTAACGCTAAAATTAACTGTTCTGGAATACCAACAAGTCCAAAACCACCTACCATTAACGTCATGCCATCTTCAATACCTGCAACGGCATCTTTTGCTGAATTATATATTGGTTTCATGCTCCCCATCCCCTCTCAAAATAATTACTACTCTATTATATTCTCAAAAATCCAACAACTCCGCAAATCTTTTACATTAATCTCTAATTTTACAGTCGATTTCTTTAACATCAAAAAATGGAGGAAAACCCCATTTTTCACACAATACCAATTAAAATGAATCGGAATAGATAGATCATCTAATGACTAAGCTCGAATTCTTCCTTCATTTCATATAGCTGAAAATAATCCTCTTTAATCACAATGGATATAATAGTCCCTTCTTTACTAAAAAAGTGGACATGCCCATTTTGTTCACTTTTCAACTCTTCCCAACCCCAATTTTTAATTTCCTCAAAGTATTCTTTAGGTGGATAAAGTCCTTGTTCCCCACCAATATTCTTTAAAATATACTTTTCACCCTTTTTAATATTAGGATTGTCAAATTGATCTGTGCTTGATTGTGCATTAGCTGGTACTGGAATCTCTTCATTTATTCCTGCTTTTTTATAACCGCTAGCATCGTTAATCGATGGTGAACATCCGAACAACAACATTAGGCAAATGACGCATGTTACATATTTACTTATGTTCATTAAATCCCCCTAACATTACTTTAATAAGTTTCTTAGCTTATAAAGTTGATATAGAGCTCTTTCAATATTAGACTCTTAGCCAGCCTCGGAACCCCCTGGATCCATAGTAGGAATCTGCTCCATTGTGGTACATAAAGACAGTATCATAGCGACAATCACAAAAGATAGCTCCACCAAGTTTTCTAATATTGTCAGGTGTTTTTACCCAACTAGAAGTCTTTAAATCGAAATTTCCTAGTTCCTGCAAATCTCGGTATTGTTCTTCTGTTAAAAGCTCAATACCCATGTCTGCAGCCATTTCTACTGCGCTATTTTCAGGTTTATGTTTTTTTCTTGACTCTAGTGCTTCCCGGTCGTAACAAACACTTCGACGACCTTTTGGACTTTCTGATGCACAATCATAGAAAATATATTCGTCGTGTTTCATATCGTATCCAACGACATCCGGCTCTCCACCTGTTCTTTCCATCTCATGAAGAGACCACAGTTTTTCTGTATGAGCTTCCAGCCTTTTTTGAACTTTAGACCATTCCATTTCTGTATGACGATTCATATTTGCCTCAAAACGATCTTTTAATATTTGGAGTAGCTCTTCACGTTGTTCCGATGATAGCTCTTTATTTTTTTGAGTCACAATCGTTTCTCCCCTTGTCATTAGTGATTTAACCATTTAGAAAGCTATTAGCGTTGAGTAAATATTTTTTCATCAGTTATATATTCTATGGTTGTGTAGCCAGTAGCTGATGCCTTGGAGAATATATGCTGAATGGCTAGTTGATCCTTTGAATAAATGATTACGTCTGAGCAATCTACCAGTAGGATTACCAACTGACATTCACTTTCCATAAATTCTTGATAAGTTGCGACTTCCCTTACATTAGCCCCTTTTGGAAATCCCTTTAAATCAACAAATATAAGGTAATAATCTTTTTTTGAAATTTGTTTCCATAATTCTTCACCATTTAATGAGGAGCTATTTGGAAACAGAGGGTTTCCTAAAGTATTATTTTCAATAAAATATGATTCTCCATCACCTATTTTCCAAGTTAATTCCCTAATATTAATACACTCTAATATTTCCCATAAATGTTTGCCATAAGAATTTGGAATTTTAAATGATATACCTCTCACTAGTAATCCCCCCTAGCTCTTTTTTAATAACATTTGGGCTATCGGAAAAAAGTCTATAAAGCTTTGCTCAGGTCGGTGTTGATTATTAAGAAATGATATAAGAACAGTGTATTAAAAGTCATTTCTCTCCTTGCAGTAAAATAACCGTTAGCTTACCAAATTTCGCTTATTCAGCCTTTTTAAAATAAACCAAGCAACGATTAAATAGAGAACGTACAAGAAGATCGCAAATGCTTGATTTAATAGCCATGGTATAGTTGCTGAAAATACTTCTGATCCAACAGATTGGAACCAATCTAAAAGAAAAAGGAGCAATATAAGACTAAGAACAAACATAAAGAAAAAGCCGTTTTTGTGGTTTTTAGAGATTTTCATAATTGCAAAACCTGAAAAAAAACTAATAATACCTATGACCAATAAAATTATGAAAAATATATTCACAACCGTTTGTATATCCATATTCTACATCACCCTTCAACATAATTTATCAGTTACATCATAGATTCCTCTCACCTACTTATTCGACTTGTGGACTAAATAACCTTTCATTTTATTTCCAAAGTTTATCTTTATATTCGAAAAAGGCCTAAGCCACTAAGGACTTAGGTCTAAAATATTTTAGCTTTGTTAAAGTTATTGGTTGATTTTGACTAACCATTCTTTTTTATAGTTACTGTAAACATTAAAAAAGGAACTTTCAAATGCCTAAAAACATAAATAGATGATGTAAATGGGGTTGGTGACAGTTTTTCAGCTTTGTTTATGCGAGTAAATTGATTAGCGCTTTATCGATCCTAAAGCTGTTCCCATTTAT
>NZ_CALIED010000015.1:0-83053 GCF_938022135.1 uncultured Psychrobacillus sp. | reverse complement strand
TGGAGCTAGACATCAATTTATCCACAGGTTCAGTATTTTATAATTTCCTAAACAACAAAAAAAGAAACCCCGAAGGATTTCTCTTTTTGATTTAGCCAATTGGTGGGTGTATTGGGATAGTGTTTGTGCTTGAGCCAATCGGTGGGTGGATCGGGATAGAGTTTACTTCGCCGCTCGCACTAGATCCGATTGGTGGATGGATAGGAATAAAAGCGATTGCAACACCTGCTAATGTAGCTAAAATTAGGGCTTTTGTAGATTTTTTCATCATGGAAACTCTCCTCTATTGATTAGTTAGTAGAACGACTTTCTCAAATTTACCTTCTTGACGGTAATAGTCCGTTAAGATAACAAGGAATTGATGGTGAATCTCTTTAAGATTTTCTCCTCTTGCTGTATAGGGAACTAATTTTTCCTCTAAAAAGGTCATCGCCTTTTCCCTCTCACCCTCCAACAAAAATAAATAAAAGCTGGAAAACAATCGATAATGCATGATTTGCTGCTTTTTAGCCTCGGACTTCAACAAAGTAAAGCTTTCCTTACATGCTTCCCATTGCTCCAAGCGGAACTGGGTTTGCGCCAAATTATATAGGCACAAGAGATAATTATCAGAATTCGCAGGGATAATGGCTTTACTTTTTTGAAAGTACTCTAAAGCTTGCAAATAATCTCCCATCCTCAGGTGTAAGTCACCTATATTGTGATAGATTTTTGGAAGGAGATGTTGCTGGTTAAGCAATTCTATGCTTCTTAACAAATGGGTATACGTATTTAATGCTTCGTTGAAAATTTTGGCCCGTGAGTAGTTTAAAGCAAGCGACATAAGTGTATGAAGGATTCGTTTGAAGTTGTATTGGTTACTATAAAATTGCAATGCCTGCTTACCGTATATGATCGCTAAGCTAGACTCTTCTAAATGTCCCTTTACAACTGCTAGATGATAGTGAAGCTCTCCGGTAAACGATCCTAACTCAGCTTGATCGTGAATAATTCGAGTAAGTTGCTTATCTGCCTCTTCAAATCTCCCCCTTAACATTAAAATTAAAGCACCCATGTATAAAAGTAAATACTTCTCATATTGGGAAAAATTTTGTTTTTGGGCATGTAGCCATTTTAGCTGATATTCTGCAGCGTCTCTATTATTTATTAATAGATAATAGCGTAGTTTATAAAGTTCGTATAGATAAATATGATCCGTAAACACGATAAGCTCATGATAGCCCTCTAAAGTTTTAAAAACTTCTGTTGCCTTTTCCTCTTCTAAATAATGAATATGACATAAGAAATCCTTTATTAAATCGAAAATTTGTTTTTCATTTGCTTGTACATCTTGTAAATCAATTTTTAAACGCTCCAGCAATAAACGGATCGTCTCAACATTGGCTTCCTTACTGTTATTTTCTATTTTGCTGAGATGAGGCACAGAACATATTCCATTAGCAAGACTTGTTTGCGTTAATCCTCTCTTTGTTCGATAAAATTTTATTAGCGAGCCAATCCTCATAGTACCCCTCCTAATTATTGTAAGATATTTTTTCCCAATAAACATAATTTTCAAAATGTGTTAGTTTTAATATTGTACTACAAAACTAAACCGAAAAGGAGTTTTCACAGATGAGCAAATTTAAAATCGCACTAGCAAGCCTCTTAATTGCAGGTTCACTTGCAGCACCGGTCCAAGCAAGCTCACCGGAAGAAACACCATCCTCAGTAGAGGACAGAAATTCGAATGTCGGGGTAGAAAAGTTTCGGGTGTATGTAGAAGCCAATAACAAGGCGAACAAAGCATCCTTGGCTAATCAGTACGAAGTAAGATGGGAGCTTTCGGAAAATGGGTTCTCTACGGATATGAATGAAAAGCAATTCCAAGCTCTTCAAAAAAATAAGAACATTACCGTAACAAAGGTTCCAACTGTAACACTGGATCTGCCAGCAGAATCTATTACACAACCAGCAGATTTCGAGACTGCAGCAAACGCATCTCAGAAGACTCCTTGGGGCATTAAAGCAATTTACAATAATAGTAGTTTAACCTCCACTTCAGGTGGAAATGGCATTAATATCGCGGTATTAGATACGGGAGTAAATAGAAATCATACGGATTTAGTAAATAGAGTAGAACAGTGTAAAGACTTTACAGGTTCTACTACGGTGATCAACAATAGCTGTTCTGATGGTAATGGACATGGTACTCACGTTGCTGGGACAGCCCTTGCAGATGGCGGCAGTGACAAATCAGGAGTTTACGGTGTAGCGCCTGCAGCAGATCTATGGGCATACAAAGTGTTAAGCAATAGTGGCTCAGGTAGCTCGGATGATATTGCAGCAGCTATCAGACACGCTGCTGATCAAGCGGTTTCTACAGGAACAAAAACAGTTATCAATATGTCATTAGGATCTTCTGCAAATAATAGTTTAATATCAAGTGCAGTTAACTATGCGTATAGTAAAGGTGTATTAATAGTTGCAGCGGCTGGAAACTCCGGTTACGCGCAAGGAACAATCGGATATCCAGGAGCATTAGTAAACGCTGTTGCTGTAGCGGCACTTGAAAATGTACAAGAAAATGGGACTTATCGTGTAGCAAACTTCTCTTCTCGTGGCTATGCTTCTACAGACGGTGATTATGTAATTCAACAAGGGGATGTAGAAATCTCTGCACCTGGAGCTTCTATCTACTCTACTTGGTACAATGGTGGATACAACACAATTAGTGGAACATCTATGGCATCTCCACACGTTGCTGGACTAGCTGCTAAAATTTGGGCACAAAACCCATCTTGGTCTCATACTCAACTTCGCACAAACTTACAAAATAGAGCTAAAGCAGTAGATATTAAAGGTGGCTACGGAGCAGCAACTGGAGACGACTACGCTTCAGGATTCGGTTTCGCTCGCGTACAATAATCTAATCGACAAATTTTACTAAACGTAATCATAAGTAAAATTATTATAGTAAATATAACTACCATAAATAATCTATAAAACAACAAAACTGCACCCCGCCAATACTGGGGGTGCAGTTTTGTCTATTAAACAACGTTATTAAATCGAGTGCATTACGAGTGCATTACAGGTGCCTGGCACCTGCAATGCTCTCGTAATAATATTGGTATAGTTTCCCCTTTGTTTCAATCGGCGTGAATTGTTATACTGAGATATTTTACAAGTGCCAGGCACCTGTCATAATGTTAGTAGTTTTTGATTTGGTTTGTTGGTTTTGTTTGGATTTGTAGGCCGTATTCGTTTGTTATTCCTTCTATCGAGACGATGGTAAGTGGACCTGTTAGCTTGTGGTCTTTTCCTTGGTCTATGAGTTGGCCATCGCTTTTTCTTGTGCTGAGTAGACCGAAGTCTATTGAGAAGGCACCTTTAGTTTGGGAGAAGATGGTTTTGTTTTGGTTGTTGGTGTATTTAACCTTCGTGCCATCTCCATCTACTACGATAATAGAGGCTTGTTTAGTAATGATTGCTTGGTCTTGTGCGATTACTGCGCCATTGGCGTATTGGACTGGCGAAACGGTGAAGGTGATTTTTTCGTTGGATAGGTCATCGTCCTTGCTCGTTCCTTCTGTTATACTCCCCACTGCAAATGGACCTTCGACTACCCTCAAGGTTGTTTCTCCCCATCCTACGTAAGCCGGTATAGCTTTACCTGCAGTTTGCTGAAAGATAGAGAAATCAGTTACGGCATTTGTATCTACTTCAGCTACAAAGGTCCAGTTCCCTTTACTATCGGCCTTTGCCTTACCGATGGATGTGCTATTGTTTTTGAAGAAAAACAATTCATAGTTAGGTTCTGCTGTGCCTTTTAGCTCCACTTTGTTCCCATGGATGCGATAACCGGAAGTGCCTGCCTTGACCGCAAATTTTGTGTCTAGCTTGACTGCTGCTATTGATGCATTCTTTGATATATTAAATAAGGAGGTGGAAACTTGGTGGTATTCACCATTAATAGTGTCGCCAATATCCAGCCCACTCTTAAAGCTGTCCAACGACACATTTATTCCTTCATTTTGAAAGATGTCATTATATATCTTCCAGCTATACTTAACTCCCTCTGTGGTCACAAAATAATTGTTTTTATTATCGATAAATCTCACTGTTTTATTCCCAATCGCACCTTCTTTTGGCGGAGCATAAAGATTAAACACTCCAGAAGTCTGCGTTTCTACAGCCTTATTTTTAACGATTTTATGAATAGCAATAGTTTTATCTAACGCAGCTTGATTGGAATTATTGGCTGTGAAAACAATTTGTATTGCGCCATTCTTATCCGTCTGAGCATTAACCGACTTAGCACCTGCATTATTGTTAGCTGCTCCATTTACAGAGATTAGCTTGACGCCAGCTGGTATATCAATTCGAACTGCTTGATTACTCGTGTTATTAAAGACAGTCGAGAGTGACAAAACCTCTGTCGTTTCTTTATGCTGAATGTTTTTATCGCCTATATAAACAGGTGATATATTTCCTGGAACTGCAAAGCTCACCGAACCATTTTTATATTTAATCGTATAGGTAGTTCCAGGTACCTGTACAGATGTTTTTAATGTAACGTTAAATCCATCACTGCTCAGAGATGCACTACTAATAGTCATCCCATTATTGGCTGTGAAATCGGATGCCTTTACAGAAGAAATAGATCTATTTAACTTAACGAGTACGGTCGTGTTATCAACACGAGTGACAGCTACTGCATTCATCGGTAAAGCATTGTTAATATTATTAATTGCTGCTTGTAGGCTTTTTTCCCACTTTAATGTTTCAGCAGTTAAAATCGCCTGTGCCTCATATACTTTAGCTGAAGCCTCTGTGTATCGTCCTCTGTTTAAGTCCTCTTGGGCACCCTTAGCAAGCATATGAACCGTCACATCATTTTTTAGCTCTGATATTAGCTTTTCAGCCGGGCCTTTTACTGCTCCTCTAATTCGATCACGTGTCGATTGACCATATACACGGTCTAACAGAATCGTCTGCTTTCGAAATTCTGCTGTCATTTCATGATAAGCCTTTTCCACTTGATCTAAATTATTTGCCTGTACCGCTAAGGATAGCGCATTTGTCTTTGCATGTATTTTACTGCTTGCTGTAATAGCATCTAAATAGCCCTGTGCACGCTGTAGCTGAGTTTTGGGCTCTATCAATAAAGACTCGTACTTTAATTTCTCCGAAAAGCTAGCCTTTGCAAGGGCAGCCTCCACTTTTCCAATTGCTTGCTTCGCATTATTAAATTGTTTCCACGGCTGATTGACCCCATCTGCCGACCCCTCCACCGAAATTGCCCACTTCAATACATTTCCAGCATTTTGTGCATCCACAACTAACTGGTTTAAGTTTGATGTGGCTTCAACCTGAGACCCTGGAGTCACGGCAATTATTGCTGAAGTAGCTACCACTGTAGATAAAATCAGCTTTCCGCTTTTATTCCTCATATTACTCTCCCTCCTATCGTTTATCGCTCAAGCCAATATATGTTCAAGACATATAAACTTATGAGAATAAGAGAGATTAGAAAAGCGCAAGCGCCTATCCCTGCCCCGACAGGCAAATGGAGAAAAGCGAGGAGGCAGCTCCTCAGCCACCGCTGCTTTTATCTATTTGACCCCGAGGGGCAAGGCGGTGGAGCTAGACACCAATTTATCCACAGATTGAGAATTTTATAATTTCCTAAACTATAAACAAAAATACCTGCAAAGCACTAAGTGCTCTGCAGGTACTTTGTTATTAGTCTTGAGTTTCTTCTTTAATTCCGTATTTTTTGTTGAAGCGATCAACACGGCCATCCGCAGCTGCGAATTTTTGACGTCCAGTATAGAATGGGTGACATTCGTTACAGAACTCGACTTTAATGTCTGATTTTACAGAACCAGTTGTGAATGTGTTACCACATGAACATGATACTGTTGCTTCTTTGTAATCGGGATGAATTCCTGCTTTCATCTCTATCTCTCCTCTCGCCCTGAACCATCTGGAACAGAGTTGGTTATGAAACTGATACCTTACACGATCCGATTGATGTCAATCGCATATGTAGCAGAAATGTATAAACTTACGTTTCATATAATAACATGTCTTCACGTTCTAGACAAGTCATTAGTTTTTGTTTAATGACTTGTCTTAGAAGTTATTTTGGGAACGTGGAGTGTCTGTACAAAGTGTTTTCGTCTATACACGCTAAGAACTAAGCCTATTAAGAAAGCATTGAGGACGGTTGGCATAAATCCATAGCTAAAAAACGGTAGTGATATCGATACAATTGGAACTAACCCAAGTGTCATTCCAATGGCATAGATGAATTGTGTTGAGAAAATTGTAATACATCCTGTAATGATTAATCTTCCGAAGGAGTCCTTCACGGAAGAAGTAATGTGTAAAAAGCGCATAATCACTAAGCTTAGTATTATAAATATTCCAATCGCCACAGCTAAACCATAGGATTGAATTAGATGTCCAAACACTAAATCTGTATGTGCTTCAGGTAGTTTATAAGTCGTTCCTGCCCCAAACCATTTAGCTCCTTGTAGTAAATCTGTAAGCATTACATTCATATATCCTGTATATTCAGCATAACCTGCTGGATTTAAGAAGCCCAGTAGACGGTCTATCTGGTATTTTGCAATACTTCCATTTTGATAGCTGAACCATGCAAATATAATGTAGCTAACGATTAAAGTAGCCACAGCACCAAAAACTATACTTTTTTGCTTTCTTGAAAACTTACTTTTCATGAATAACACCGCAACAAGAGCTCCGTATATTAATAAAATTGACAAGTCCGCATTAAAGCTAAATAAAACAAATGAAATTCCTACTAGTACAGTCGCTTTCCATAAGGCAAAGTTCTGTTTAGAAAATAATGCTGCCCAGGCAATACAGTAAAGTGGGATCGCCATCCAAACCTTCAAACTAATAAATCCAACTTGGATCAATACTTTTCCGTTTATTTGTGCATTGTAAAAACTATATAAAGATATTATAAATAAGGAGGCAATGCCGAAAAAAACATAACCCAATTGTGCAAACTTTCGATAATCCAAAAACATTAATCCAAGAGCAACTCCAAAGCCTAAGATAATATGAATTACATGATTAGATAAAAACGCAGGAATCATATGACCATATCTGTACTCATAATGCGGTTGATTCAAAGCTATAATTGGCAAAAAGCTCAGTAATAATATTCCAATGAGTAAGGAGAGAAGCAGCCAATCTATTTTAGGCTTGTGGATTTCATTTAATGATTTACCGAGCACGGTAGGACTGCCCATTTCGGAAGCAGCTTTACCCTCTGCATCCTTTTCCGTATATCCTTTTGTCATCCAAGACATCTTCGAGTGTTCCATATGATTAGCTAGCTCAGCTTCCACATAACTTTTTGCCTCTTTAGAGCGAATATGTGCTATAACTGACTGTAAATATTCTTTAATGCTCATCTGTAGTCACCTCGTGAAATAACTGCCTTAGTGAGAAACGAGTTGCTGTAGAAGGATGCTTTTTCTGTAATAGCTTATGTCCTTTTTTCGATAATCTATAATACTTTTCTCCTTCAGTCCAAAAGGATTCTAGCTCACCGTTTTGTTCCGCCAGATGAAGTGAGGTATATACAGCTCCTTCATTACATCTAATAGATTTTTCTCCTTTTATATGTAGAATCTCCGCTAACTCACTCCCCGTCTTGGATTCTACTAAAAGAGGTAAAATCTCTTCTGTTAAAGCAGCTGGAGAGAGTTGTTTAATTTGGTCATTCACTTTTTGGCGATGTACCTCTGAAAATTGCAGATGCTCAAATGTATTGTTTTTCATAGCTTTTTTTAAGCCCTTCAATCGTTCTTCCATTCAGACCCCTCCAATATATTCTTTAATAGAAGTTTTCCTTTGCGCAGCCTCGTCTTAATGGTATTTTCATTAAGCTGCAAAACGGCTGCTGCTTCCTTCATGGTCAATTCTTCAAAATAAGCTAAGTAAATTACTTCACGATATTTAATAGGTAAGCTCATGACTGCCGCTGCAAGCGATGCATCCTCATCTTGCTGGACAATGATTTGTTCTACACTTGAAGACAATGTAGCTCTATTTAGAAACGCATCTTCTGTTATCCTAACATTTTGGTTATACCAGCTTTTTAAATAGTCCTTGGCATGATTGATGGCAATACGCCATAACCATGTTTTAATAGATGATCGTCCTCTATAGCTCGGTAACCCTTTGTAGCACTTCACAAAAATCTCTTGTGTTAAATCCTCAGCAATCGTTTCGTTATGTACGTAAGCATAGACTAGCTGCAATATATCCTGACCATGTGTACTCATCAGTTCATCGATGAGCTGCTCATAATTCTCGGATTTAGTATCCCCCATTAGCATTCGCTCCACCGTTGTCCCCCCTTTTGCACATTAGACGAGTGTGCAGATAGAAAAGTTTTCATTAATTATTTTTTCTTTATTTGTTAGCGATAAGTCCGTTCCGTTGGCACCTCTTCTAATTTCATTAAAAAAAGCAATATATCGAAATTGTGCCCTCTAAATCTACCGGAGCATAGATACTCTTTTTATATTACAATAATAACCTATTACACTATGAAGTAAATTTCTTACAACCAAACAGAACTAGCGTCGTCTAACAATTGAAAGGGTGTATAGGATGGTTCATAGAGAGGATATCAAAATGGAAGTCAGAATGGATATAAGTAATGAGGAAAAGCTCGAATGGTTGATGAATGAATATGGAGGAAATGTAGCTCGTTTAGCATTTACTTATATGAAGCAGAAACAACTCGCTGAAGATATTGCACAAGAAGTATTTATAAAGTGTTACGAGAACCTAGATAACTTTCGTTATGAGGCTTCTTACAGGACCTGGTTATATAGGATCACAGTGAACTTGTGTAAGGACAAGCTAAGAAGTTGGTCTTTTAGAAATCTCGTCCTGACAGAAATATTTTCTAAAACAAAAAGTATAAATAGCTCACCAGAAATGGAAATAATCAGTTTAGAAGACAAACAATTGATTTCTGAAAAAATATTATCTTTACCAGTAAAGTATAGAGAGGTTGTTATTTTATATTATTACGAGGAAATGTCCTATAACCAAATCTCTGACTTACTGAATATTAGCTTACAAACAATTAAGTCCAGACTACATAGGGCTCGTCTTTTGCTAAAAACCTCACTAGAAGGGAGCAAAATCAATGGATAAAATATTTAAAAACATTAAAAATAATATGAATCAAACCGTTCTAAAAGACATTGATTTTAATGAAAAGAATAAGAAAAAAGTAAGACAAATAATAGAAAATAGAAAAAAGAAACGCTTTCCACTTAAGCCGACCTTTCATTTTCTATTACCATTAGGTGCAACATGTCTGCTTTTTTTAGGGGTAGGCTATTTTACTCTAAGCGAGTTTGGAATTTTGTCTAAAGATAACAAAACTAGTTACTTAAATAACACCAGTGATAATGTTTTGCGTACTTCAGAAAACGAAGCCTCCCTTATTAAACCGCCTTTGTTGGAAGAATCATATGAAGACATGACTAAAGAGGAAGTCTTTGTAAAGCTTTTAAACACGGTAGATTATTTTCATACAGCAGCTGGAAAATTTGAAACTTATGACCTCTACAGTGATGATTCAGATAGTACAACTATTACCGAATATAAAATAAGTATAAAAAATAAAATCGGTGGCTATGAAAAAATTACAGACTTATTTGACGAAAAATTGATGGGTTCTAAGGAAGGGGTTCAGGAAATCAGTTATATGAACGGGGATATTTGGATTAAATCTCATGATACTAAGACTTATTTTGTCAGTGACTACCAACAGGCACCAACTCAAGAGGCGTTAACTCTAGAGGAAGCTCTTAGTATTAGCATAAAAGATATATATAAATCTGATAACGGGTTCAGGGAAGGTTCTCCAATTGGCCGTTCAGGTATATCCTTATTCCCCTATGAATTAGCCTCAATTTATTTAAGAAATATGAGTTTATGGGATATTGAAAAACAAAATGAGGAATTGTTAGGTCATAATACTATTGTTCTAAACGGAAAAATCGATGACCAAGTGAAAAGTCGTTTTAACATGAAAGGTACTACTGAGACATTTCGTTTTTGGGTAGATAAAGATACAGGTATATTAATAAAATATGAAACGTATGATGCAGATGGTGAACTAACTAGTTATCTCCATCCTGAACTTTTAGAGGTGAATAGTGAGATAAATCCACAAGAATTTGTACCAAACCTAGATGGCTTTAAACCTCACATCAAAAAAGACTTTTTACAAGTTGATCCTAGAGAAGAAGAGATAGAACTGGTAGACCAGGCTGATGGTGTTAAAGAAGATAGGGATGCCGTTTTACAATTACTTCGTAAGGATTTACCTTTTTTATATGAATT
The DNA here is from genome assembly GCF_938022135.1 of uncultured Psychrobacillus sp. Classification (NCBI taxonomy): domain Bacteria; kingdom Bacillati; phylum Bacillota; class Bacilli; order Caryophanales; family Bacillaceae; genus Psychrobacillus; species uncultured Psychrobacillus sp. The sequence continues at coordinate 72,655 of NZ_CALIED010000015.1, read as the reverse complement.
CACTCATCCAGACCTTAAACTTTTCTCAGCAAGCTATGAAAAGTATAAAAATTTTAACCATGGTTACCTCACTTATAATTACAAAGATGAAAAAGGTGTAGTATACGTTCGCGCTTATCATAAGGATTCTATTATTCGTACTTCAAGTGATTTTAATAAGGAAAAAGAAGAACCAAAAGAAAGCTTCACTTTAAATAACATTCAATGGGCAAGTTACGAACTAAACAATCCTATCGGTGCTCATTTTATTGGTTATAAAGGTGATTATAAATACGAAGTCGTTAGTCAAACAATTTCTTTAGAAGAAACCAAGGATTTATTAAAATCTTTTATTCCAACGAAACAATAATATTTGAAAGAGGGTCCTGACTAATATCAGAACCCTCTTTTATTCTTACAGATATTTGACTGTGTTTAAACTTTATAGTGACACTTTACCACTACGATGTGCTTTCATTTCCTCGCTCAATTGCTCGAAGAAACCTTCGTTCGTTTTCGTTAAGCGTAGTTTTTTCAAGAAACGCTCTCCAAAATCGGAAGAATCAGAGAAAGTTTTGCGAATAGCCCATAGTTTATCCAATTGGTCTTTAGGAATTAACAATTCTTCTTTTCTTGTTCCTGAACGACGGATGTCAATGGCCGGGAAGATACGACGCTCTGCTAGACTACGGTCTAGGTGAAGCTCTAGGTTTCCTGTACCTTTGAATTCTTCGTAAATAACTTCATCCATTCGTGATCCAGTATCAACTAAAGCAGTGGCTAAAATAGTTAAGCTTCCACCCTCTTCGATATTACGCGCAGCACCGAAGAAGCGTTTTGGACGATGGAATGCAGCAGGGTCAATACCACCCGATAAAGTACGTCCACTTGGCGGTATTACAAGATTGTAAGCACGTGCTAAACGAGTGATAGAATCCATTAGGATAATAACATCACGCTTATGCTCTACAAGGCGCATAGCTCTTTCCAAGACAAGCTCTGCTACCTTAACGTGATTTTCTGGTACCTCATCAAATGTGGAGCTTACTACATCAGCTTTTACAGAACGCTCGATGTCTGTTACTTCCTCCGGGCGTTCATCTATTAATAATACAATTAGCTCTGCATTTGGATGGTTCGTAGTAATAGCATTAGCAATTTCTTTTATTAATAAAGTTTTACCAGCCTTCGGTGGAGCAACAATTAAACCACGCTGACCATAACCTACTGGAGCTACTAAATCCATAATTCTAGTAGATAGCTTCTCTGGAACAGTTTCCAATTTAATATGGCGATCTGGATACAAAGGTGTTAGTCCTGGGAAATGAACTCGCTCTTTAGCAATTTCAGGATCTTCTCCATTTACTAGCTCTACATGCAGAAGACCGTAATAACGTTCGCTTTCCTTTGGTGGTCGTACTTTCCCTGTTACTTTGTCTCCGTTACGCAAATCAAATCTTCTAATTTGTGACGCGGAAATATAAATATCTTCGGAGCTAGGAGAATAGTTAATCGGTCGTAGGAAGCCAAAGCCCTCCTGCTGAATGATCTCTAAAACACCTTCCATAAAGAAAAAGCCTTCTTGCTCTGCACGAGATTTTAAGATTGCAAAAATAAGTTCTTTTTTTGATAATTTACTATAAGCAGCTATTTTATACTTGCGCGCAAGAGTATAGAGCTCTTTTAAGGTCATATTCTCTAGCTCATTGATCGTTGTTTGTGTCATTAGCACGCACCACTCTTTACTATATTTTGTTGTTTACTTATTGAAACTGGATAAAAGGAAAGAAGTTTAATTAGAGGATACCCGATAGAGAACTATCGGGTATACAAAGAAGTTTAGTTTTATAGTACTAAATTCGGTTTTTTGTTTAAGCTGTGACGGCCTTCTACGAAACGAATAGTTCCGGATTTGGCGCGCATTACGATAGAATGCGTGGAACCAAAAGCGCCTTTGAATTGTACTCCACGAAGAAGCTCTCCATCTGTAACTCCAGTTGCAGCAAAGATTGCATCATCGCCTTTAACAAGATCTTCCATACGTAAGATCTTGTTAACATCTAGCCCCATTTTTTTACATCTTTCAAGTTCTGCCTCATCCTGAGGAACAAGCTTCCCTTGAATTTCTCCACCTAAGCATTTTAATCCAACTGCTGAGATAACTCCTTCTGGAGCTCCTCCCATGCCGAATAAAATATCAACACCAGTATTATCAAAAGCAGTGTTAATCGCTCCAGCTACATCGCCATCGGTAATTAGCTTGATGCGAGCGCCTGCTGCTCTAATTTCTTCGATAATTTTTTCATGGCGCTGACGACCTAGGATAGTCGCAACAACATCTTCAATATCTTTGTTTTTTGCACGAGCAACAGCACGTAAATTATCAAGTACAGATGCATTTATGTCTACTTGGCCAACGGATTCAGGTCCTACTGCCAGTTTTTCCATATACATATCTGGTGCATGAAGTAAATTTCCGCGATCTGCAATTGCTAGAACTGCTAAAGCATTCCAGCCACCAGAAGCTACAATATTAGTACCTTCTAAAGGGTCTACTGCTACATCTACTTGAGGACCTCCTGTGCCATGGCCAAGCTTTTCTCCGATATATAGCATCGGTGCCTCGTCCATTTCACCTTCCCCAATTACTACAACACCCTCCATAGGGATAGTGTCAAATACTGTACGCATTGCAGTAGTTGCTGCATCATCTGCTTCATTTTTTAATCCTCGTCCCATCCAGCGAGCAGATGCAATAGCGGCTGCTTCAGTCACTCGGACTAATTCCATTGATAAACTACGTTCCATTTCGTTTGTGCCTCCCGTATTACGGATTGTATATATATACATACGAATTTGTTTCTTCCGATATCATTGTAGCATATTTGTCAAATAAGAAAAGCGCAATCGCCTGTCTCTGCCCCGACAGGCAAATGGGGAAAAGCGAGGAGGCAGCTCCTCAGCCACCACAGCTTTTTACCATTTGACCCCGAGGGGCAAGGCGATGGAGCTAGACATCCAGAAAAGCGCAGGCGCCTGTCTCTGCCCCGACAGAAATTACTTAAGATATGTCTAATTTCTAAAAAAATGGAGAAAATACCCTCCATTTTTCTAGCTATTATTTTGTTCGATTTCCAGGACTTCCACTCTTCTAATATCTGCACCTATACCTTGTAGCTTCTCGATTAATGAGCTATATCCTCGGTCTATGTGGTAAATATCTTGAATTTCGGTTTCACCGTCTGCTATTAAGCCTGCTAGTACCAGAGCAGCCCCTGCGCGAAGATCACTCGCTCGAACGGTTGCAGCCTCTAGCTTAACAGGTCCGGTTAGCACAGCAGTTCTACCATCTACTCTTCCATTTGCATTCATGCGGCGTAACTCATCAATATGTTTAAACCGCGCTGAATAAATAGAATCAGTAATGACCGAAGTTCCGGTAGCTTGTGTCAATAAAACAGAAAAAGGTTGCTGAAGATCCGTGGCAAATCCAGGATAAACAAGTGTCTTAACGTCAACAGCTTGTAAATTTGTCGTTTTAGGAATAAATACCTTCTCTTCAAACTCTTCTACAGCTACTCCCATTTCTCGAAGCTTAGCAGTTAAAGCTTCCACGTGAAATGGAATGACATTATCAATGGTTACTCCATCACCCGCAAGTGCAGCCATAATCATAAAAGTGCCAGCCTCTATACGGTCCGGAATAATCGTGTGCTTTGTACCGTGCAGCTCTTCTACCCCATCAATACGAATCACGTTTGTTCCTGCACCTTTAATATTAGCTCCCATATTTGAAAGTAACGTTGCCACATCAATGATTTCTGGCTCTTTTGCGGCATTTTCGATAATAGTTCTACCTTTTGCTAGGACGGCAGCAAGCATGATGTTAATTGTGGCGCCCACACTTACAACATCTAGATATATTTTTGATCCAACTAGCTCGTCTGCTCTTAAATAGATTGCTCCGTGCTCATTGCTCACTTCTGCACCTAACGCTTCAAACCCTTTAATATGCTGGTCAATTGGTCGAGGGCCTAAATGACAGCCGCCCGGCAGCCCAATAGCTGCTTTTTTGAATTTCCCTAGCATAACACCCATTAAGTAATAAGATGCTCGTAACTTTTTAATATTACCATTAGGCATAGGCATATCTACAACATTTGTCGGATCTATCACCATAGTCCCCTCAGAGAAGGTTACTTTTGCACCAACCTCTTCTAAAATTTCCTTTAGGGTGAAAACATCCAATATTTCAGGTAAGCCTTCTATTGTAACGGGAGAATTAGCCATCAACGAAGCGGGAATAAGAGCTACTGCACTATTTTTTGCCCCACTTACTTTAATCGTGCCACGGAGGGTGTTTCCTCCTTTTATTTTATAAACTTCCATACCGTTCTCCTTCGTGTTGGTTACTCGCTTTTTCTATTGTTCCAATCCGCTAGGAAACCTTCAATTCCTTTATCAGTTAAAGGATGATTGAATAATTGTTTTAAAACTTTAAATGGGGTAGTAGAGATATGTGCACCATTTAATGCTGCATCCGTAATATGCTGTGGATGTCTGATTGAAGCAGCGATGATTTCTGTGTCAATGTTATGGATAGAGAATATAGTTGAGATTTTAGCAATCAATTCCATACCATCATGGCCAATATCATCTAAACGTCCTAAGAAAGGAGAAACATATGTAGCACCAGCACGCGCTGCCATTAGTGCTTGGTTTGCACTGAAGATTAAAGTTACGTTAGTTTTAATACCTTCTGCACGGAAAACCGAACATGCTTTTAAGCCTTCTGGTGTCATCGGAAGCTTAACTGTGATGTTTGGTGCAATTGCAGCTAGCTCTCTACCTTCTTTAATCATACCTTCTGCATCTAAAGCTATAACCTCTGCACTTACTGAACCATCTACTAAAGCTGTGATTTCACGTAAACGATCGTGAAAAGAAATATTTTCTTTTGCTACTAAAGATGGATTTGTAGTAACACCTGAGATTACTCCCCATGAGTGTGCTTCTTTTATTTCGTCAAAGTTTGCTGTATCGATAAAAAATTTCATATTAATAATATCCTCCTCTTGATGGAAAAACAGGAGAAGTCCCTCTTGTCACTCTACTTAAGAGCCAAAGAGCACTTCTCCTTTATAGCTATTTATATTACTTATGCTTTATTAGAACTTCCGAATTCACGCATTTTTCTAATCACAGTTGCTTTTATTGCATCACGTGCTGGGATTAAATACTTACGTGGATCGTATTGTTCTTCATTAGCTGCTAGGTATTCACGAATTGCTTTTGTTGCAGCAATTTGGTTTTCTGTATTTACATTAATTTTAGCTGTACCTAACGAAATAGCTCTTGTAATGTCTTTTGTTGGAATACCAGTTCCGCCATGTAGTACTAACGGTAAATCAGCTAACTTAGAAATTTCTTCCATTTCATCAAAACCTAAGTTTGGTTCACCTTTATACGGACCATGAACGGATCCAAGAGCAGGTGCAAGACAGTCAATTGCAGTGCGTTTTACAAGCTCTGCACATTCTGCTGGGTCGGCATAAATAACGCCATCTGCTATTACATCGTCTTCTTGACCGCCAACAGTCCCTAGCTCTGCTTCTACGGAAACACTGTGAGCATGAGCATACTCTACCACTTTTGAAGTAATTTCTACATTTTCTTCGAAAGGATGGTGTGATGCGTCAATCATGACAGAAGTAAATCCAGCATCAATTGCAGCCTTACATTTATCAAAGCTTGAACCATGATCTAAATGAATTGCTACCGGAACTGTAATATTATAGTCCGCCATTAATCCTTTAACCATATGTACAACTGTTGTAAATCCGCCCATGTATTTTGCAGCGCCTTCAGAAACACCTAAAATAACTGGTGACTTTTCTTCTTCAGCTGCTTGTAAAATAGCCTGCGTGAATTCCAAGTTATTAATGTTGAATTGTCCAACTGCATAGCCTTCTTTTTTACCCTTTTCAAGCATTTCTTTCATAGAAACTAAAGCCATTTAAAAGGACCTCCTATATTTTAATTGGTACATCGCAAATAATTAATCAAATGCTTAAGCAGGACACACATCTAAACGTTCCACATAATAAAATACCCTATATTTTGTCCAAATAAACTGTTTAGAGTTAGCCTACTCATTTCCTACACAATCATAACAAAAACAGGCGATGTTTTCCACTGCCTGCTCATACCCTCATTATTTTAGTAAATTGTTCACAGCATCCCTTACTTCAAAAATATCAAAGGGCTTTGTAAAATAGAGAGATGCGCCTAAGCCCATCGCCTCTTGAATGAGATTTAACTCACCATAAGCGGTCATCATCATCACTGGTAATTCAGGTGATTGTTCTTTTATTTTTTTTAAAATTTGAATCCCATCCATACCTGGTATTTTCATGTCCAATAATACACCAGCAATCGGCTTTTCTTCTAATTGCTTCAATGCCTCATAACCATTTGATGCTAGGCTAATCTCGTACCCTTCTTGAGCGAAAACTTCTTTTAAGAGCATCCGTATCCCAAGTTGATCATCTACAATTAGTAACTGTTTCATGAAGGAAGACCCCTTTTTACCGTATTTTCTAGTAATGTAATATTCGCTACAAACATTCCTCTTTCCTCCTTTTTCTGTTGAAAATATTATGATAAAAAGGATAAAATTTCCTAATAATTGACACATTTTTTATGATTGCTATACAAGTTACTATAATGATTATCCAAATTCTTATATAATAATTTAGAGGTGAAAAGAATGAAAATGTTAACAACACAACTTTCCGGGCTGCTCCAAAGAATTGCTAGCTCCGAGGAAGAAAGCATAGAAGAAACTGCTCGCCTCCTTGCACAAGCGGCTGCAGGGGAAGGGAAAATCTATTTTGCAACGTTTGATGAAATGCATAGCATTGCGATAAATGCACAGTATGCTACTGAGCCATTTCCAAAAATGGAAAGATGGAGTCCTGATGTAGAGTTTACTAGCGCAGACAGAGTTTGGATCATTACTCGCTCCGCTCTTAATGATGAGGCAATTTCGCTTGCTAAAAGCTTAAGTGAGCAGTTTATCCCTTTTGGCGTGTTAACTAGCGAGCCGGCTGGGGACGATAATTTGTTATTTGATCTTGCATATACATATATATCCTTAAAGATTTCTAAAGGACTACTTCCTGCTGAAGATGGCTCTAGAGTAGTTTTCCCACACGCACTCGCTGGATTGTTCGTATATGAGGCTGTTAAATTACAAATCGACGAAATACTTAAAAGTGAGGAATAAATATCAGGTATAAAGCTAGCTGCCAAAAGCTAGCTTTTTTTAATGATAAAAATATACAAACATTATTCACTAGAATTAGAGCCTGCCTCGTGACTTTAACGGTTGTTTGTTTCTGAAGGAAACTTTCTTCCTTCCGCTAGTTCGCTCTGACTAGTTTTACGACAATAGAACGGTATTTTACTACAATCACCCGCTACTTTACGACAATCAGCCCACTTTTTACTACAATCCCTTGCCTGCTAACTCGCTCTCACCAAAAAAACTTTATGTATAGTAGACATATTATCTTACATCAAAGTTTCATATGTAATTGGAATATTTGAAATTTATATGATTTTTAATTGAATTACTACTTGGCGCTTCCTTCCCTACCTCACTAATCCTATTATAACCTATACTGTATAATAATTACATTGTTGTTTATGTGAAGGATTATCACTTTTATGTACAAAAAAAGCATCGAACATTTTACAAAAGAGTAAAGTGCTCGATGCTGTCTTTTCATTTTTCTATCTTCAATTATTCTCCAACGGAAGCTTTAATGAATTCACGGAATAATGGTTGTGGACGCTGCGGGCGAGACACAAACTCCGGATGGAACTGAGATGCTACGAAGAAAGGATGCTCAGGAAGCTCAACGATTTCGATTAAACGACCATTTGGGCTTGTCCCAGAGAACATAAATCCAGCAGCCTCGAATTGCTCACGGAACTCATTGTTGAATTCATAGCGGTGACGGTGACGCTCATATACAAGCTCTTCGCCGTAGGCTTCTTGTGCTTTAGAGCCAGGTGTTAGTTTACATGGATATAATCCTAGACGAAGTGTACCACCAAGGTCCTCTACGTCTTTTTGTTCTGGTAATAGATCAATAATAGAGTGTGGTGTGCTTGGATCTAACTCAGTTGAGTGTGCTCCTTCTAGGTTTAACACGTTACGAGCATATTCAACTGTTGCTAATTGCATACCTAGGCAGATTCCGAAGAAAGGTACTTTGTTTTCTCGAGCAAATTTAATCGCTGCAATTTTACCTTCTACTCCACGATCTCCAAATCCACCAGGAACAAGGATACCATCTACGTCAGAAAGAATTTCAGCAACATTTTCATTGCTTACGTGCTCTGCGTTTACCCATTTAATCTCTACATCTGCATCAAATGCATATCCTGCATGTTTCATTGCTTCTACAACAGAAATGTATGCATCTTGAAGCTCTACGTATTTACCTACTAGACCAATACGAACTTTTTTCGATAATGATTTTACTTGATCTACTAATCCTATCCAGTCCGTCATATCTGCTTCTGGCGTAGTAAGCTGGAAGTGATCTACAACGATTTGGTCTAAATGCTGAGCTTGTAGGTTTAAAGGAATTTCATATAAAGAATCTGCATCGATACATTCAATTACTTCTTCCGGTTTGATATCACAGAATAACGCGATTTTATCTTTCATATCTTGTGGCACAGGCATTTCAGAGCGAACAACAATGACATTTGGTTGAATTCCTAAGCTTCTAAGCTCTTTAACACTGTGCTGAGTTGGTTTTGTTTTCATCTCACCAGCAGCTTTGATAAATGGTACTAGCGTACAGTGGATGTACATGACATTATTACTTCCAACATCGCGCTTCATTTGGCGGATTGTTTCTAGGAAAGGAAGTGATTCTATATCCCCTACTGTTCCACCAATCTCCGTAATCACGATGTCCGCTTGAGTTTCTCTCGCAGCAAGGAATAATCTTTCTTTTATTTCATTTGTAATATGAGGAATGACTTGTACAGTTCCGCCGTTATAATCTCCACGACGTTCTTTTCTTAAAACGGACGAATACACTTTACCTGTTGTGATATTAGAGTATTTGTTCAGATTGATGTCGATGAAACGCTCATAGTGACCTAAGTCTAAGTCTGTTTCTGCACCATCGTCTGTTACGAAAACTTCCCCATGTTGATATGGACTCATTGTTCCAGGGTCTAGATTGATGTAAGGATCGAATTTTTGAATAGTTACTTTCAATCCTCTATTTTTTAATAAACGTCCAAGAGACGCAGCTGTAATACCTTTACCAAGCGAAGATACAACCCCACCAGTAACAAAAATAAATTTAGTCATTGTCGTTCCTCCTATTTATCGTGTTCCAATAATAAAAAGCGCTCCTCCTGCTGGTTTTAGCAGGGGAGCGCGTATGCACATGAGTATGTCTCTTCAAAAAGAGCCCAATAAAATCTTATAGCGTTTGCTAGTAGAAGTCAAGAATTATTCTTCTTCGTCTAATTCTTCATCATCATCTAAATCTTCATCATCAATGATTTCAAAGTCTTCATCGTCTTCGTCGATTAAATCTTCCTCGATTACGTCTACTTCATCAATTTCCGCTTCCACGAAATCGATTGCTACTACATCATCGTCATCGTCGTCGTCATCGTCATCGTCGTCATCTTCAATAAATTCATCGAATTCTTCTTCAAAGATAATTTCATCCTCATCCAAATCATCCAAATCGTCTAAATCATCTACTGCTTTTGTTTTCTTCTTACGTACTTTTACAGTTGGAGCAGTTTCTTCTTCAATTTGTTCCACTGGATACCACTCTCTAAGGCCCCATTGGTTTTCAGCAATTGCTAGGAAACGTCCATCAATATTCATGTCTGTATAGAATTGTGGCTTACGATCTGCCATCTCTTCATCTGTAAAGCCGTTCAACTTTTGAATCTCATCAAATAATTCTGTTAATGTTAAAGAATTTTTCTTGTCTTCTAGTATGGCAAATCCAAGATCTATTAGTGATTCTTCTTGTAATTGTGCTGTTGTCATTTCACGAAAATTCAAATCGTGCACGTCCTTTCTATGTCCGCTTGCATACTTTCCATTATATACAAACAATTAAGTTATATGCTACATTCATTTATTCTTTTTGAAAAGAGATATTTTCCTACCAACTATAGAAAATAAATAAAAAGAAAGCAAGAGTAACGGTATGGAAGCGAGTCTTTTATTATACAACCAAACTGTCGTTAAAAGGAGAACAATTATAACCATAATTTGAACAGGCTTTTTCATCACACTTCTCCTCTACGACTTTATATATACATTATACAAAAAATATAATAAAAAAGTGCCTCTAATATACATAGAGACACTAATATTTTTACATATTTCTTCGATATTGACCGCCGACCTCATAAAGAGCATTAGTAATTTGACCTAAGCTAGCAATTTGGACTGTGCTCATGAGCTCTTCAAAGATATTGCCACCACTCATTGCAACTTGCTTCAAGCGCTCTAATGCATGCTCCACTTTAGCTTCATGCTTAGCTTGGAAGTCTCTTAAATTATTAATTTGAGTTTCTTTTTCCTCTTTGGATGCACGGGCAAGTTCCATATTGTCTATATCATCTTCAGAAGCAGGGTTTGGATTTAAGTAGGTGTTAACTCCTATAATCGGAAGTTCCCCTGTATGCTTCTTCATCTCATAATACATAGACTCTTCTTGAATTTTGCCACGCTGATACTGAGTTTCCATGGCTCCAAGAACACCGCCACGGTCATTGATCCGATCAAATTCCGTTAGAACCGCTTCTTCTACAAGGTCAGTCAGCTCTTCCACTACATAGGAGCCTTGTAAAGAATTTTCATTTTTCGATAAACCATGCTCTTTTGTAATAATCATCTGGATAGCCATGGCACGACGTACAGATTCCTCTGTCGGAGTGGTGATTGCCTCGTCATACGCGTTTGTATGGAGCGAGTTACAGTTATCCTGCAATGCCATCAAGGCTTGAAGCGTTGTACGTATATCATTGAAATCTATCTCTTGGGCATGAAGACTTCTTCCCGATGTTTGTACATGGTACTTTAACTTCTGGCTTCTCTCATTTGCCCCATACTTTTCACGCATAACCACAGCCCATATACGACGGGCAACGCGGCCAATCACCGTATATTCTGGATCTAGCCCGTTTGAGAAGAAGAATGATAGATTAGGTGCAAATTCATCAATATTCATCCCACGGCTTAAATAATACTCTACATACGTAAAACCGTTTGCCATCGTAAATGCCAGCTGGGAAATAGGATTTGCCCCTGCCTCTGCAATATGGTAACCAGAAATAGAAACAGAATAGTAATTTCTAACCTTATGGTCAATAAAGTATTGTTGGATGTCCCCCATCATTCGAAGTGCGAATTCTGTCGAAAAGATACACGTATTCTGTCCTTGATCTTCTTTTAGGATGTCTGCCTGCACGGTACCTCGAACGACTTGCAATGTTGCTTCCTTCACATGAGTGAATTCTTCTACCGTCAATGTTCTACCTAGCTCTTCTTCCTTTAGGCGTACCTGCTGGTCAATTGCCGTGTTCATAAACATTGCTAAAATAATCGGAGCTGGACCGTTGATGGTCATCGACACAGACGTGGATGGCGCACATAAGTCAAAGCCAGCATATAGCTTTTTCATATCCTCTAATGTACAAATGCTAACACCAGATTCCCCGACCTTGCCGTAAATATCTGGACGATAATCTGGATCTTCTCCGTAAAGCGTTACGGAGTCAAACGCTGTAGACAATCGCTTTGCGTCGTCATCCTTAGATAAATAATGGAAACGACGGTTAGTACGCTCTGGAGTTCCTTCTCCTGCAAACTGACGCTTAGGGTCCTCTCCTTCTCTACGGAAAGGGAACACCCCTGCAGTATAAGGGAACGAACCTGGTACATTTTCTTTATAAACCCATTTCAAAATCTCCCCGTAATCGACAAATTTCGGTAGAGCGACTTTTGGAATTTTCAAGCCAGACAAGCTTTCCGTACGTAGAATTGTACGAATTTCTTTATCCCGAATTTTTGTGACAAACTCATCGCCTGCATACGCATCTTTTAGTGCCTGCCAGTTGTCTAGAATACGTTTTGATTCTGCCGTTAATTCATCTTTAATGCCCTCGGCTAGAGATTCTAATGATTGAATTAAAGCATCGTCTGCTGTTTTTTTCTTAACCTCATCAATTGCACCCTCTAGTTGGAACAATCGTCTTGCAAACTCTACCTGCTCTTGAGACTTGTTATGATAGCCTCTAACTGTGTCCGTAATTTCACGAAGGTAGTACCTGCGATCGTTAGGGATAATGACATTTTGCTTTTGCGTTTTCACAAACTGATCATAAGATGTTGCCCAATCTGTGCCCAATTTTTTATTCAGCGTATCGATTAACGCTGCAAATAATGAGTTAGTCCCTTTGTCATTGAACTGGCTAGCAATTGTACCGTAAACTGGCATTTTGTCCAGCTCCACATCCCATAGCTCCCGGCTGCGTTGATACTGCTTTTGCACCTGTCTTAATGCATCCTCAGAGCCTTTTCGTTCGAATTTATTGATAACGATTAAGTCTGCATAGTCAATCATATCAATTTTTTCTAGTTGAGACGGTGCTCCAAACTCACTAGTCATGACATACATAGAGAGGTCAGAAACATTCGTAATTTCAGCATCCCCTTGACCGATTCCACTTGTCTCTACGACAATCAGATCATAGCCGGCAACCTTCACAACATCTAATACATCTGCAATTGCGCCTGATAATTCTGTCCGTGATCCACGAGTAGCTAAGCTTCTCATAAATACTCGTTTATTGAAAATAGCATTCATACGGATACGGTCTCCAAGCAGAGCCCCACCAGTTTTTTGCTTTGTAGGGTCAATCGATAAAACCGCAATTTTTTTATCTGGCAATTCCTGAAGAAAGCGACGGATCAATTCATCCGTTAAGGAGCTTTTCCCTGCACCACCTGTACCCGTGATCCCTAGCACTGGAGTATTCTTAGACAGGCCTTGTGCCAGCTCAAGCATGCTCTTTGTTTCGGAATCCTTGGTGTGATGTGCCTCTTCTGCTAGTGTAATCAGATGAGCGAGTAGCTCCGGATTTTCAGTTGTAACTTTCTCGATTGTTTCTTTTGCTCCTGAAGGATCTGTTGGAACGTCGCACTCCATTAACATTTTATTGATCATCCCTTGCAGTCCTAGCTTTCGACCGTCTTCAGGTGAAAATATTCCGGAAATACCATATTCCTGCAGCTCTTTAATTTCTTTTGGGATAATTACTCCACCGCCACCACCATATATACGAATGTGAGGTGCTCCCCTTTCGGCAAGTAAGTCCTTCATATATTTAAAATACTCGACATGTCCTCCTTGATAGGAAGAGATGGCAATCCCTTGAACATCCTCTTGTATAGCGGCATTAACAACCTCTTCAACCGAACGATTGTGGCCTAGGTGGATCACCTCTGCTCCGCTCGCCTGTAAAATGCGACGCATAATATTGATGGATGCATCATGACCGTCAAAAAGACTCGACGCCGTTACAAAACGAACATGATTTTTTGGACGATATACTTCTACCTTAGACATGTTGTTCCTCCTTGTTTGTGTGAACATTTATTCCAAACCCTGGACTAATTTAAAGAACGTCCTTCGCTTTACCCATCCCACTGAGTAATAACTGCACTTGTAGATCTGTAAATTGCTCGATGGTAAATTCCTTGCGCAAGGCCCATCTTCTAAATGCCCACATTTGCCCTTGGACAGCCAAGGTATGAGCATAGAGTTTAGCCTGCTCCGCAGTTAGCTTCAGCTCCCCAGCCTCCATACAGCCAACCATGATTTTATGGAAGATATCCACCATTTCTAGCTCTTTAGTTAATACATATTCGAGTGCTTTTTTTGGTAACGATTTGGATTCCTGGTACATGACGACAAACTCATCCGACATATCATCTATCACCCCATAATAGTGATATATCGCATTTTTCAAATCCTCCATCGTCGTGCCTTTTTCAGGCTGAAATTCTGAAAGCCTTCCATGAACCTCATGATAAATACTATCGCAAACTAAATAGAGTACATCCTCTTTGGTGCGGATATATTCATAAAGCGTGCCTATACTAAAGCCCGCTTCCTTCGCAATCTCTCTTGTAGTAGTACGGTGAAAGCCCTTTTGTTTGAATAAAGTGACAGCTGCTCGAATCATTTGCTGACGTCTTTTTTCAATTAAGTTTCCGTCCTTTACAGAGGTCAATACTTCGTGTTTTTTGTCCATGTTACTTAGTAAGCATACGAGAGATAACAAGACGTTGAATTTCTTGTGTACCCTCATAAATTTGAGTTATTTTAGCATCACGCATAAAACGTTCCACTGGATAGTCCTTCGTATATCCGTATCCACCATATACCTGCACTGCTTCTGTTGTAACTTTCATAGCTGTATCTCCAGCCATTAGCTTAGCCATTGCAGATTCCTTCCCGTAGGAAAGTCCATTAGACTCTAACCAAGCTGCTTGATACGTAAGTAATCGTGAAGCTTCAATCGATGTGGCCATGTCTGCTAGCTTGAAGGAAACACCTTGGTTTGCAGCGATTGGCTTACCAAACTGTACGCGCTCTTTTGCATAGCTAACGGAAGCATCCAAAGCACCTTGAGCAATACCAACCGCTTGAGCAGCGATACCGTTACGACCGCCATCTAACGTTTTCATAGCGATGATGAATCCTTCGCCTTCTTGACCTAATAGATTTTCCTTAGGCACACGGCAGTTTTCAAAGATGATTTCTGTTGTAGGCGATGAACGAATTCCTAGCTTTTTCTCTTTTTTCCCAACTGAGAATCCTTCAAATCCAGCTTCTACGATAAATGCACTTGTTCCTTTATGCTTAGATTCTGGATCTGTAACAGCAAACACTACATAAATGTCTGCAATCCCACCGTTCGTAATAAAGATTTTAGAGCCATTTAGCACATAATGATCTCCATCTAATTTAGCAGTTGTTCTCATGCCACCTGCATCGGAACCAGACCCTGCTTCTGTTAATCCGTAACCACCAATTTTTGTTCCTTCTGCCATTGGACGAAGATATTTTTGCTTTTGCTCTTCATTTCCATATTTGAATATTGGCCATCCAGCTAAAGATGTGTGTGCAGAAAGCGTTACTCCTGTAGATGCACAAACTCGTGATAGCTCTTCTACTGCGATACAGTAAGCTAAATAATCCGATCCAATTCCGCCGTACTCTTCAGGCCACGGAATTCCTGTTAGTCCAAGCTCTGCCATTTTGTCGAAAATTTCACGATCAAAACGCTCCTCTTCATCACGTTCAGCAGCTGTTGGTGCTACTTCATTCACAGCAAAGTCACGTACCATTTTACGAATCATTTCATGCTCTTCTGTTAGTTGAAAATTCATTTGTACATTCCGCCTTTTTGTCGTATTTATTTTTGTCTGCTATATTCGTTCTCTCTTAATTCATCAAATGCTTACTAATAACGATTCGTTGGATTTCACTTGTACCCTCGTAAATTTCGGTAATCTTTGCATCTCGGAAGTAGCGTTCTACTGGATAATCCTCTGTGTATCCATAGCCGCCAAATACTTGAACCGCCTCAATTGCTACGTCTACCGCTGTTTTAGAAGCGAATAGCTTAGCCATCGACGCTTCTTTCCCACAAGGAAGCCCTCTATCTCGCATATTGGCTGCTCGGTAAACTAGTAATCTAGCTGCCTCAACTGCTGTTCCCATGTCTGCAAGCTTGAACCCGACTCCTTGGTTTGCAGCAATTGGCTTACCAAATTGGACGCGTTCCTTTGCATATCCTACCGCTGCTTCGAAAGCAGCTTCGGCTATACCTAGAGCTTGAGTTGCAATTCCTATACGCCCCGTGTTTAAGTTGGCCATAGCAATCTTAAAGCCCTCGCCCTCTTCTCCAAGTAGGTTCTCTACTGGAATTTTCATATCCTCGAAGGTGATTTGGACTGTTCTCGATCCATGCAAGCCCATCTTGTGTTCGTCTTTACCAATGATAAAACCTGGTGTGTCTTTCTCCACGATAAACGCGGAGATTCCACGAGAGCCCTGCGAAGCATCCGTCGAAGCAAATACGATGTAAACATCTGCCTCTCCACCATTTGTTATAAACACCTTGGATCCATTCAGCACATAATGATCGTCTTTTTTGACTGCTTTCGTTTTAAGAGCACCTGCATCTGACCCAGCAGATGGCTCTGTTAAGCAAAATGCTCCAAGATACTCGCCAGATGCAAGCTTTGGGATGTACTTCTGTTTTTGATCTTCATTACCAAAGTAAAGAATTGGGTTCGTCCCTACGGATGTATGTACGGAAAGGATAACCCCTACAACCGCACTTACCTTGGATAATTCATGGATAGCAATCACATAGCTAGTAAAGTCCATCTCCGATCCACCGTACTTCTCTGGTATCGTGATCCCCATTAAACCTAGCTCACCCATTTTTTTTATAATTTCACGAGGGAACTCCCCTTGCTCCATCCGTTCAATAAAAGGCTCTATTTCGGCTTTTGCAAAATCACGAACCATGCTGCGCATCATTAGCTGCTCTTCAGTGAATGTTAACTCCATTAATAAATCCCCTTTGTTGGTTATTCGTAAATATAGAAGCCTCTTCCAGTTTTCTTCCCTAGCCATCCAGCCTTCACGTATTTACGCAATAACGGACATGGTCTATACTTGCTGTCACCAAATCCTTCATGAAGCACTTCCATGATATACAAGCAAGTATCTAAACCGATGAAGTCTGCTAGCTGTAGAGGTCCCATTGGATGATTCATGCCCATCTTCATGACATCATCGATTGCTTCTTTCGTTGCTACCCCTTCGTATAATGTATAAATTGCCTCATTGATCATTGGCATTAATACACGGTTTGCAACAAATCCTGGGAAGTCATTTACTTCAACAGGAACCTTACTTAACTTTTTCGTCATTTCCTCAATCGCTGCATAAACTTCATCATTAGTTGCAAGTCCTCTAATAATTTCAACGAGCTTCATCACGGGAACTGGATTCATAAAATGCATGCCAATTACTTGTTCTGGACGATTGGTAGCTGCTGCAATTTCTGTGATTGGAAGTGATGACGTATTCGTTGCTAAAATAGCATGAGCTGGTGCAATAGCATCTAGTTGTTTAAAAATAGATTGTTTGATTTCCATGTTTTCTACAGCTGCTTCGATGACAAGATCTACATCATTTGCATCGTTAATTGATAGTGACTTACTGATTTTATTTAAAACCGCTTGTTTGTCGTCCTCGGTCATTCTTCCCTTTTCTACATTTCTAGAAAGATTTTTGGAGATTGTTTGAAAGCCTCGCTCAAAGAATTTTTCTTCTCTGTCATTTAGCTTCACTTCATAGCCTGCCTGTGCACAGACTTGTGCAATCCCAGAACCCATTTGCCCTGCTCCTATTACCATTACCTTTTGAATGTTCATGCTAGATTTCCCCCTGTTTTTGGAACTTCAATCATGATGGCATCTCCTTGGCCGCCACCTGAACAGATGGCAGCTATTCCGATGCCTCCCCCTCTACGCTTCAATTCATACGCAAGCGTAAGTATAATTCGTGCACCAGATGCTCCAATTGGATGACCTAATGCAACAGCCCCACCGTTCACGTTCACTTTGTCCTCTGATAAACCAGCAATTTGACTGCTCACTAACGCAACTGCCGCAAAAGCCTCGTTAATTTCAAACAAATCAATGTCTTCAATAGATTTCCCTGTTTTCTCAAGTAGCTTGTTAATAACAAGTCCTGGAGTTTGTGGAAAGTTTTCTGGCTCAATTGCAATGGCAGTGTGGCTAACTATATATGCTAGTGGCTCTTTTCCAAGCTCTTTTGCTTTTTCTTCATTTGTCAGTACAAGTGCACAAGCACCATCATTTACCCCAGGTGCATTTCCAGCTGTAATAGTGCCCTCTTTACCAAATGCAGGTTTCAGTTTAGCAAGTGATTCAACAGAAGTATCCGTCCGAGGAGCCTCATCCTGAGTCACAACAATCGGATCACCTTTCCGTTGGGGAATCTCAACCGGAACAATTTCTTCTGCAAATATTCCAGATTCAATCGCTTTCAACGCAAGGCTGTGACTTCTGTATGACCATTCATCTTGTTTTTCACGTGATAACTCAAACGTATCAGCAGTCGAATTTCCGTAAGTTCCCATATGAACACGCTTCGGATGGAATGAACAAGAAAGACCATCGTAAATCATTCCGTCGACCATTTGGCCATCGCCCATTCTTAAACCAAATCTACCTTTCGGCAAATAGTATGGAGCGTTGGACATAGATTCCATTCCCCCAGCTACGATTACCTCTTCGTCCCCTAAACGAATAATTTGGTCTGCCATCGTTACGCTTCGCATCCCAGAAGCACATACTTTGTTAATCGTTTCTGTTTGAACATTCCAAGGAATTCCAGCCTTGTTAGCTGCCTGTCTAGAAGGAATTTGACCTTGCCCGGCTTGTAGAACTGTCCCCATAATCACTTCATCTACCTGCTCAGGATTTACACCTGCTTTTGCAAGTGCTTCTTTTATAGCAACTCCTCCCAAATCGGAAGCTGTTAAGTTACTAAGTGCTCCACCGAACTTACCAAAAGCTGTACGTGCCCCATCCAAAATTACTGTTTTCGTCAATACAGTCACCCCTTTGATTTGTATACGCTTTCAAGATTATTTAAATAAAATAGTACTGACTGAACGCTCGCTCGATTAATAATGTTAAGAAAAGGGAGTATTTCCACTCCCTTCCTAATTAGTTTAAGTTTACTTAAAGTAATTTGTGATTGCAATTATTATTGAACATTCTGTTCTTCGTTAACCTCTTCTATTTCAGTCACTGACTCACCGAAGATGGATTTTTCTAGAAGCTCAGCAATATCATATGTTCCTACTGTATCTTCTACTTCTTTCGCTTTCGTACCATCTGACAGCATCGTTAAGCAGTACGGACATCCAGAAGAAATAACGGTTGGTTTTACTTCTAACGCTTGTTCTGTACGAGCAACATTTACGCGGTTACCAACATGCTCCTCCATCCACATCAAGCCTCCACCAGCGCCACAGCACATCCCGTTTTCACGGTTACGCGCCATTTCTACTAGCTGAACTCCTGGGATCGATTTTAATATTTCACGAGGTGCATCATAGACATCGTTATAACGTCCCAAGTAGCAAGAATCATGGAAGGTAATTGTTTCATTTACCGCATGCTTAGGTTTTAAGCGACCCGCCATTACTAAATCATATAGTAACTCTGTATGATGAAGAACTTCTCCATTCCAACCAAAATCACCGTATTCATTTTTGAAAATATTATATGCATGAGGATCGATTGTAACAATCTTCGTTATCTCTGCTTTTTCAAATTCTTTAATATTTGCTGCAGCTAATTCTTGGAACATAAATTCGTTTCCTAGACGTCGCGGTGTGTCTCCAGAATTCTTTTCCTTGTTACCTAAAATTGCGAACTTCACTCCTGCTTCATTCATCAGATGAGCAAACGATAAAGCAATTTTTTGAGAACGGTTGTCGAAGGATCCCATAGACCCAACCCAGAATAGATATTCAATTTCTTCCCCAGCTTTAGAAACTTCTTTTACAGTAGGAATATGAAGATCTGGGCGAGCATCTCTCCAGTTTTCTTTCTCTTTACGGTTAAGGCCCCAAGGATTACCTTGACGTTCAATGTTTGTCATTGCACGTTGTGCATCCGGGTTTACTTTGCCTTCTGTCATTACTAAATAACGGCGAAGGTCTATAATTTTATCTACATGCTCGTTCATAACTGGACATTGGTCCTCACAGTTACGGCAAGTTGTACAAGCCCAAATCTCTTCCTCCGTGATTACATCACCGATTAATGAAGGACTGTAAATATCTTCAATTACTGCACCTTCTGCACCAGCTGCCATCGCTAGTTGATTTCCTTTTGTTCCTTGGAATGCTAGTGAAGGTACCCATGGTTTTTGTTTCGTTTCTACTGCTCCAGTAAATGTTAAGTGATCACGAAGCTTCACAATTAAGTCCATTGGAGAAAGCATTTTACCAGTTCCTGTCGCTGGACACATATTCGTACAACGACCACATTCTACACACGCGTAGAAGTCTATCATCTGTGCTTGTGTAAAGTCTTGGACGCGACCGACACCGAAGACTGGCATTTCCTCTTCATCCGCTTCCTCGTCCTCTTCTTCTTCAAAATTAATAGGACGTAGTCTACCTACTTTATCTAGACGGTGAAAATATACGTTTGCAGGTCCAGTGATTAAATGGAAATGCTTAGATTGTGGTATATAAACTAAGAATGATAATAGGAACAATAAGTGAATCCACCACATAACAAAGAATACAGTGATTGCGGCTGCCTCAGGTATCCCTTGGAAAACGGTTGCAACAGCAGATGCTACAGGCTCACTCCAGGTTGCCTCATGTCCATGCCAAATCATTCCCATACCGTTACCGACTAATACAGACACCATTAGTCCACCGATGAAAATCAGTACTAGGCCATTTTTCCATCCACGTTTTAAACGAACTAGCTTTTCTACGTAACGGCGGTAGAATGCCCAGATTACTGCTACTAAAATAACTAAAGTTACGATTTCTTGGAAGAATGTAAATGCTGGATATAGTGGTCCTAGCGGTAAATGTGAATCAGGTGCTAGTCCCTTCCAGATAAAATCAATTGCTCCAAACTGTACTAAGATAAATCCATAAAAGAACATGACGTGAATAGATCCACTCTTCTTGTCTTTTAATAATTTCTTTTGTCCAAATACATACACCCAGATTTTGCGAAGTCTTTCCTTCACATTATCTTCAAACTCAACTTTTTTCCCCAATTTAATGTATGCGTATCTCGTTCGTAGTAGATATACAAATAGATATACCGCATACAGTACAACACCTATGAATAACACCCAGTTTGCGATTAACAATGGATTCATTCCTTTTCCCCCTCTAAGATGTGCCTAATTACTAATAGAATAACATTATAATAGAATTATATGAATTAATACAATATTAAAACTGAATGAGCATTCAGTCAATAGGGAAATATATATTCTTTTCAAAAATGTTATTTTTTTAAAATAATTTAATCTTCTAGGCTTTGCGTTAAAGTATTATATTAAATGCAGATGGTATTTAGGAATTATAGATATAAATTTAATAATGAAACTCGCATTGTTAAGTAGATTTAGAAATGACAGATTTTCGCTTTCGGCGTGCGCTTTCCTGGGGGCACGGATCGAGCCTGTAGTCTCTCCCTCGTGCTGTTCCCCTAGGAGTCGCCGCCTGTCGCTTCAATCACCAAGCATGCTGCAATGTTAAAGAGTAGTAATGTGACCTAAACTCAGAAAGCGCCCGTAAAAGTCTTTAATGTGTTCCATAATTTTATAAGAAACGTCCCATAAACCTAGAAGAAGTGACCCATAAAAGTTTTGATATGGCCCATAAACTCAAAAAGCGCCCATTAAAGGTATTATGTGTCCCATAATCTTATAAGAAACGTCCCATAAACCTAGAAGAAGTGACCCATAAAAGTCTTGATATGGCCCATAAACTCTCAAAGCGCCCGTAAAAGTCTTGAATGTGTCCCATAACCTTATAAGAAATGTCCCATAAAAGTCTTGATATGGCCCATAAACTCTCAAAGCGCCCGTAAAAGTCTTAAGATGGTCCATAACCTCACAAAACCTCCCCATAAAAGAGGACTCCCCTCACATCAATCAGATTTAATCTTAATGGTGTATTACTTAAAGGCGCTACTTTACTTAAAGGCGCTCTTCGAATATAACGCTTTAGATGACCTAACCTATTAAGCATCTTAGCAATGCTAATCGGCGTCATTATAAAGGCGAAATGATAATGATTAGTAATCAATACTAAATGGAAGGATGTGTTCCAATGGATACAGCAATTATTTTTGACATGGATGGCACGTTGTTTCAAACAATCCTAATATTAGAGCCTGCTCTTGAGGCTACTTTTGAGCAACTGCGAAATAAAGGCCTGTGGAGCGGCGAAACTCCGATTGACACTTACAGAGAGATTATGGGGGTACCTTTACCCGTTGTTTGGGAAACTTTATGTCCAGCTCATAGCGATGTAGTTCGTGAGGAGAGTAATCAATTGTTTCAAATGGCTCTTATCGAACAGATTCAAAACGATCGAGGTGCATTATATGAGGGTGTAGAATCTACTCTAGCGGACCTTGCAAAGGTTTATCCCATGTATATTGCAAGTAATGGTCAAACTGCCTATCTAGAGGCAATTATGGAGCATTACACCCTAAATAGGTGGATAAAGGATATGTATAGCATTGATTTAGTTGAATCTGGGAATAAATCTGAATTAGTATCGTTAGTTATGAAAGAGAATGGAGTAAAGCGAGGGTATGTAGTTGGGGACCGTTCCTCAGATATTAAGGCTGCTTCAGATAACAATCTACTCTCTATTGGTGTACGGTTTGATTTTTCACAGGAAGCTGAGCTGATCCATGCTGATTATATTCTTGATAGCTTTTCTAATATCCATCAGGTGTTAAAAAAAACTAGCCTTTCTCAGAAATAACTCCCATCTTTTTAAAGCGGAATCGATTAGCCACTAAAACTTATCTTTTCCTAATTTGAAAAAAGCATCGAGTCTCACTCGATGCTTTCTATGCCAATCCTTTAGATGTCGCTAAGTGGACTTGATTCCACAACACTATTTCTTCACTGGATTGTGGCTTTGAGTAATAATATCCTTGTACAACCGGCTTGATGCAAGTGTTTCGTAGGAACTCTATTTGCTCCTTCGTTTCTACACCTTCAAACACAATTGTCAGTTTTAGCGATTGACCAAGCCCAATCATTGCTTCCAGTATGGATGAATCCTTTTCTGATGTCGGAATTTCATCTATAAAAGACTTGTCTATCTTTAACGTGGAAATAGGCATTTTTTTTAAATAGGACAAAGAAGAAACACCTGTGCCAAAATCATCTAAAGCTACGGATAGCCCTTCCTTTCGAAAAGCGATGACAGCTTGGATTGCTTTTTCTATGTTTCTAACAAAGCTCGTTTCCGTTATTTCAAGCTCCAGCTGAGAGGCTAACACCTCATAATTCCGCATATTAGCTTGTAGTACTTGGAGAAGTTTTGGTGAGGTTACATAGTCTCCAGGTATATTAATAGAAAGTTGCCCAAAAGAGATACCCTCTTCCCTCCAACTTGCGATTTGTTTACAGACTTCCTCAATTATCCAGTCTGTAACTCTCTCCATTCGATTATGTGCTTCGAGTATAGGAATAAACAAGGCCGGGGATAGTAGCCCATGAATGGGGTGGTTCCATCTGAGTAAGGTTTCTAACCCTTCCACCTGATTCCCTTTAAGAGAAACTTTCGGCTGATAGACTAAGAACAGTTCCCCCATCTTAATGGCACGACCAATTCCATCCACTATCTCACGCTCAAAAGCATGTGTGTGAATTGCTGGATCAAAGAAAATTACCTCATTTTCAAATTTAGTAGAGGAGTGGCGGATAACAGCTAAAGCGTTAGCATACAAGGTTGCTGCCTCGGTTTTATTGTTAGCTTCTGCAACTGCACAAACGGAAGAAAGATATGTTTTTTCCCCATCAATAAAGAATGGCGTTTGTAGATATTCAGAAATTCTCTGCATAGCTTCTTTTACATGTGAGCTTTCCTTAACATCCTTCATCAAAAAAGCGAAGCGGTTCTCTTCAATTCTATATAGTTCAGAGGATGGAGGTCGCATTGTTTGAAATCTTTGAGCTGTTAGCTTAATCACTTCATCAACGAATTGATAACTATATTCTTTATTGAGTTCCTCTAATCCATGAAGCTGCCATATGATTAAGTACTCCGGAAATAAATGCTTTCGAAGATCTTGCTCAAATAGTCGCCGGTTTGGTAGTTTTGTAAAGGAATCAAAAAAATTCGTGTGGTACGCCACATAACGATCTATTTGACCCAATAAAAAAAGTATACCAAGCAGTAACGCCATTCCTGCAGTGACAATGATAACTAAACCACCTATATTCCCCATGTCATGTGCTAGTGCGTGTGCATGAAAATCACTAGGCACATAAAAAGTGACTGCTGACATACCCGTATAATGCATACTAGACACTGCTAAACCCATAATTAGAGCAGTAAATAATTGAATCCAACGATTTTTCATATAAAGTTGCAGGTTTGAAAAAATATAGACGGCTAACATCGAGATTGCCACTGATATACCAATAGAAACTATAAATATTATGTAGTTATAAGAATAAGAGATATCCATTTTCATGGCATACATTCCCATATAATGCATAGTAGAGATACCAGCTCCCATCGAAACTCCAGCTAGGATATAAACCCAAAGCCCTCTTTTCGGCAGGTTAGATAAATAAAAGGCTATAAACGATGCTACCATTGCTGGCACAATTGATATAACAGTCAGTGTAACATTGTATGTCATATGGACAGGCAAGGAGAATGCACTCATCCCAACAAAATGCATAGACCATATTCCAAATCCCATAGCAATAGAAGCAAACATTAACCAAAGATTTCGATGAAAAAAACCAATCCTCTGCGCTCTTCCATTCATCGTCAAGGCTGAATATGAGGCTATTACGGCTATTAAAATGGACAATATAACAACAGAAGTAGCATAGTCACCTTGAATGACGACCATATCCTCTTCCAAATAATTTTCAAACATTCAATTGATCTCCTTTTACATTTTCGTGTCTATAAACGTAAAATCCATGTTTCTAAAGTAATCACCCTCCTTTTATCGGCAGTGAGTACTACAAATTAACTCATCTCAAAGCTCTACGGAAACTTTCTTTTGAAGGTGATACCGGTCTCTTAATATACCTCAATTGGGAGTGATAAAGATACCAAAATCGCAAGACGAGAAAAATAGCTTCATTTCCATTAGATTTTACGAGTTGTACCATCCAGTAAGACTTGGCTATACAAGTAATATAATATTCTTTTAAGGGGGAGATTATATGTCTTTAAAGGCTGGAGATATAGTTAGGTTTGAAAGAACTTTTACATTAAACGATGTGGAATTATTTATAAAAATCTCAGGGGATGAAGGTATTCATCATATGAATCCAGATGCTCAAGGGAGAGTCGTCATTCAAGGATTACTGACTGCAACATTACCGACTAAAGTGGGTGGAGATAACAACGTATTGGCTCGTCATATGGACTTTGAATTTCTAAAACCAGTATATACGGGAGATACAATAACTTGTGAGGTCACGATTGATCAATTAGACCCGAAAGAGAAAAGAATTTCTATCGTTGCATCCTTTAAATGCCACAATCAACATAACACTTTAGTGCTAAAAGGAAGTTTTTCAGGGGTAATATTATAATCACTAAAAAAAAGCAGTCTGTTCCAACTAGGAAATGGACTGCTTTTTATAAGGCTAAGTAAGCTAAATGATTGCTTGAAAGTATTCGCCAAAGTATAGTTTCGCTTCCTGCTGTCTCGAACTATTAATACCTACTAGAACCGTCGTTGCTGGACCTGCAGATTTTTGGACTTCCCAGCCTTTCATATTGCACTCGAGCTTTAGTTGCTTACATTCATCCGCTATTCCTTTAGAGCCGACCGGCCAAACAGCATGAACCAATCCAGACCTCATTGCCTCCCAAACTTTTTTTAAGTCTGCAATTTTGTCTGCATCTTTAATAACCTCTTCCCCTACACATGGCTTTCCATAGGCATACCATTGAACATCCTGATTGTGTTTTAGCTGTTGCTGACCAAGCATCGTAATAGCCACGGCAGATTGCATGGTTTCTATATTCGTTTCGCTGCTACCTGTAATGGTTGGACATTCCTCTGCAATCTCATTAAACAATTTCTTTATTCCTTTAATATACTTGTTCCAGCTGTCATTCCCTGAAAAATTATGAACCACTATCGTTTGTGGGTAGGCGCTAGCTGCCCACTGCTCCAAGATAGAGACTCGAGCGGCAAAGTAGGCTACTACCTCATCTGATATAGACACCACATCGTTTTCCTTTTCACCTATCGCTGCCGAATTATCCGTGGTTAGTACTATTCCATTTGGCAATAATATAGCATTACGCATGTGTCTTCACTCGTTCGATTACCTTTTCAACAACAGGAGAAACAATCATAGCAATGGAAGCATTAAGTATAGTTGCCAGCGTGATACCCGGTAAAGCACCTATGAAGAACGCAGGTGAAATAATCCAGTAGAAAGGTAAAGTTGCTAGTACACTATTTGCAAAGATAAAGAAAACCCATTTCCAAAAGTGATATCCCTTTTGATGGAGCTTTGTAAAAACAAATAGAATGACAAACATCTCCAGGGCTATGATGATATGTAATGGACCTAGTGGGAACCCAGCTGATAAGGAAGAGACTAAATGACCTACTAAAGAAGCCGCTCCTGCATACATTGGCGGTAAAAAAAGAGCGGAAATAAGTGCAGGCACTGTATCTAGTGCCGCACTTCCAATCCCCACTGGAATCTTGATCAACGCTCCAATTGCACAAAGAGCTGCGAACATGGCTGCAAGTGTTAATAGTCGAAGCTTCATATAGATTACTCCCCTTCTTTTTTCTCGCTTCCAACGTTTTTAAACACTTTTGCGCTTCTTACGTATTCAACATCACTTACGTTTTCCCGCACGTTTGCCACACGAGCTGCTGCAAATAAATAATCCGATAAACGATTTAAGTAACGCTGTACAACGGAAGGTACATCCTCTTGCGTTTTAGATAACGTCACAGTTAATCGCTCTGCACGACGTGTAATAGTACGCGCAATATGAAGCGTCGCCGCAGCTGGAGTTCCTCCCGGAAGGATAAATCGCTCTAATACTGGGCCTTCTTCTACTAATACATCAATGCGTTTTTCCATTGCCTCGATTGCCTCATCTGTCATTTTATAGATTCTGCGATTAGATACGTTTGCTAGATCTCCACCACAGTCAAATAGCTCGTGCTGAATCGTTTCCAAATCCTCTAGAAGATCTGCAAATTTGGTTGGATCTAGCTCTGTCACTGCTTTTCCTATAAATGAGTTTACTTCGTCAATTGTTCCGTATGCCTCTACTCGAATATCGTCTTTATCTGTTCTGCCTCCGATTAATCCTGTTTGTCCCTTGTCACCTGTTTTTGTGTAAATTTTCATTGTGAACATCTCCCTTTATAGTTTGTGGAATACCATACCAAATACGTGTAACACTCTCTGCAACAGCAAAAAGCTGCTGATAAAATCTTCCCACATTATCTCTTATCTTCCGCATACTTGCCTCCATCGGAACAATCCCTCTTCCAATTTCAGTAGCAACCACATAAACCTCTTTTTCCAGATCCCATTTCTTTAAATACGTATACCATATATTTAACTGATCTTGTTGCAGATTCTCAAACCCTGTTATCGCCAGTATTTCTTTATCGGGAAATAATGTAGTAGGGAGTTCTTCCCCTGCATTAATCCATTGAACATGACGTCCAGCTAGCTTCTTTTCTACAAAAGCTCTTTTTCCATTAAATGCTCCACCGAATATGACGTGCAATGCTTTCCCTCCAGTACTTCTTGTCTATCTTTCCAACACAGTGTATACATGCTTCCATGGGGCACATCCCAATCCCAAAACTTTTTAGAGTCATTTACAAATTTACTTAACAATGCTCGAATAGGCCCACCGTGTGTAATGATAATAGGATGATTAGAGCTAGTAATAACTTCACAAAACCCTTTTGTTACCCTTACTTCTAACTGTCGTAGAGATTCCCCACCTGGTGGGGCAATACATTCATAATCGTCTAGCCACGCCTGGTACTTTGCTTCATGCTTTAATTCCTCATATGTTTTTTCTTCCCAGCTACCAAAGGAGCACTCTCTGAGCTTAGTACTTTCAATATATGGAATATCTCCAAAAATTATATTGGCTGTCTGGCGGCATCGAAGTAAATCACTCCCAAACACTTCTGTAGCTTCCCCTATTTTTCGGCCGGTCTTAAGATCGGAAATAATGGGCTCATCCGTCCAACCAATATATCTTTGATTAACATTTCCTTTCGTCGGAAGATGTCTTATGAGAGTAACAGTAAAAAAGTCATCCATAAAATAACCTCCGTAAGCTCTAGGCTGGCACCGAGTAAGTCACCCGTAATGCCCCCGAAATTCTTTAACGTCCAGCTACGATATACACAGCTAAATACGACTAACACGCTTAAGATTGTAATCGCAATAAGCCAATACGTCGTTAGACCAATTAAACAAATGGCTATAAACAATGAGCATGCTGTTAACGGTAATAATAGTGGAATATGAATCCTTTGCTTAAAGAAATGGGCAAGACCGCTCTCTTTAGCATTTACGGTAGTACTAAATAGCGCCACAAGAACTATGCGTGATAAGACAGGAATAATCACTATAAATATCCAATGAAAACTTTCAGAAGACAACACCTCGGCTATGATGATTACTTTACCTACAATCAACAAAACAATAGCCATCACACCAAAAGCACCAACTCGAGGGTCATCTAAAATTTCCATTCGCTTTTTTAAATCTCTATAGGAAAAAAAAGCATCTGAAGTATCGATAAAGCCGTCCATATGGAGTCCACCTGACAGTAGGATTCCCAGACTGACAATCACAAATGCAGTCATTAAGGGGCTCCATTCAAAATAGAGAGCCAAACTAGCGACTGCTCCAATGCCAGCTCCTACCAAAGGAAAAAAAGTATACATCCCAGTTATTTGTCTTTTTTCCATCGGTAGATTTTTTTTAACCGGAATAATGGTAAAGAATTGAAGTGCCAATAACAGGCTATTCATCATTCCACCTCATTTCCACTGATGTCCTAATCCATACTCCATTTCGTATGCAACATCCGCTTTAGCAACTAACTTTTGATGAATACGACCAATCCACTGCTGATAGAGAAGCACACTTTCATAGCTAGAAAGTTGTTCATCTAGCACTTCATTGGATACAACGACCATGACCTTTACCTTTTCTAACAATCGGTCGATTGTTTCAAATAGCCTCATTTCCACCTTTTCCATGTCACTAACATAAAGCTCGTTTGCTAGCCAAGTCGTGACACAGTCCCAAAGGATTCCATCTGTCGCCTTGATTGCTGGCACTAGTTTCTCCAAATATCTCGGTTGCTCAATCGTAATCCAGTTTACCGGATAATTTTCCCGATCTCTCTGGTGATGTGCAATTCTTTGTTCCATTTCTCTGTCTGTTGCTACACCTGAAGCAACATATATATTACGAGGAGCCCGCTCGTTCATCAGGTATTGCTCCGCAAAGTGGCTTTTCCCGCTCCGCACTCCCCCTGTTATAAAGACAAGCTTTCCTCGAACCATGTGGTCAACTCCTTTTTCAAGTGCTGCATGTCATCTTCTTTTTTCATCCCTACTCTAAACCAATTACCATCTAGTCCTTTAAAGTTTTCCGTATGTCGTAGCACGCAGCCTTTAGCTAGTAAATATTCAAAAAAATCCTTCGACTGAACAAGGTCGGGAAGCTGAAAGCAAAGAAAATTTGTTTGAGATGGTAGCACTCTACAATTAAGCCCCTCTAAAAATTGGGTGAAGTCCGTTCGTGCCTTTCGCGCAAAATGAATAGCATGCTGTCTATACTCCTCTTCCTTGAAGCACTGTGCACCAATCGTAGTTGCCAATGCATTACTATTCCAGTGAGGCAGCCTTGAACGAATATCGTCTATTGTTGCTTTCCCCGCTACTGCATAGCCAAGTCGTAGCCCTGGAATTGCATACATCTTAGTCATTGAACGGACAACGATAACATTAGGAAAATCACTTAAATACGGAATAAAAGATTCCTGTTCCTCTATAAAATCTAAGAAAGCCTCATCCAACACTAAATCACAATCATGCCTTTTTGCAGCAGTCGCTATCTGTATGATTTCCTCTAAGGGGACCAGGTAGCCTGTAGGATTATTTGGTCTGCATATATACAGAACATCTGCGTTTTCTACGGCGCTAAGCACCTCATTCATCGGCAGCGAACTTATTGCTATAATCTCCTTGATTACTGCCCCATATGGTCTGATCGTAGCCTCGTATTCAGAGAATGTCGGATGAATTATCACTACTTTTTTATGCTGATAGCGAATGGCAATGCTTGCAAATATCTCAGCTGCACCATTGCCAATGAGTATTTGTTTTAAGCTCACACCATGATACATTGCAGCCGCGCTTAGGAATGGCTCTCCATAGGGATCTGGATATTTCGTTATTAGATTTGCATAGGATTCCCACTGCTCCCTCACAAAATTGGGGGGACCTAGTGGATTCACATTTTCGCTAAAATCAATGACCATCTCAGGTATTGGAATGTTTAGACGTTGATATAATTGGTGAGCATTTGCTCCGTGGCTAGGTAACGACAAGTATTAAACCTCCTATCCCCGTCATTCCAAACCAGAAAAGAAAGACGGCTGTGTGTAAATGGGAAATCGCTCCTAATATATGTCTTGCACTTAAAGGAACCTTACGAATTCCCATCAATGCACGATTGGAAACGACTCCTTTATATGTATTTCTTCCGCCTAACTGTATGCCTAATTGATAGGCCGTGGCTGCTTCTAAAAAGCCACTATTGGGACTCGGATGCTTCTTAGCATCCATCCACCACCCCTTCATTCTCTCTTTCAAGGGAATGTCAGTTTCCTTTCTTCCTCCCAGCATAATGGCCAACCCAGTTAATCGACTCGGGATATAATTCGCAACATCATCTAACTTTGCTGCTGTATAACCAAACTCCTCGAACTGTTCATTTTTATAGCCAACCATGGAATCTAAAGTATTGATTGCTTTATATGCCCACAGACCAGGAGCACCAAATAAAAAGGCAAAAAATAGAGGTGCAGTAACTCCATCACTTATATTCTCAGAGACGGTTTCTACTACCCCTCTAGTTATTTCCTCCTCGTCCAAATATTCCGTGTCTCTTCCTACAATCCATGAAAGCTTAACCCTTGCATTAGGTAAATCCCCCTCTATCAAAGGCTTGTATACATCCATTGCAGCGTTCTTCAAGCTTTTTTGGGCGAGGCCAGAAGTAATAAGTATACTTTCTAGCGCAATTCCTAAAACAATATGAATAGAATAAGCAACGGTTACAAGCACTAGAGCAACGCTAAATGATATGCCCACTATAACTAGGACTAGGATCAGCCCTTTAAGCTTCCTCTTACTACCTTTGTTTAATTGCTTGGTTAGCCATGAAATAAGCGTGCCGATCCAACGGACTGGATGAGGCCAATTAGGAGGATCTCCTATTAATCGATCTAGCAGAAGACCAATTGCTATTGCTATCATATGAGATGCCATCTTACACCCATCCCTTAGCCTTTTTATATATCTGAATAGCCTCCACTGTACATTCAAATACACCTTGCCCAATCTTTTTACCAATTTCTGTTATAGGACCTGCATATTCAATATAAGTACCTTTTTGTGTAGCAGCAATTAGGACGCTATCTGTCGAGGTACCGGTCGCAAGTGTACCAGTTCTTGAATCCATCACTTGTTCATGAGCCATCGCTTTCGTTTTAGCCTCCGTTGCAGTGATAACAGATTGAATAAATGCCTCCTCTGCTAGCTCACCATTAATAACAATCCATGTATTGATCGTACCTACAGCAGGAAACATTTCAACCTCATGCGCTCTAGAGACATCCACTGCATTTCCAACCCCCGCAGTTACCATTACGACTAGATTACCAAGAGGTGTTTTGTACTCTTTTATGATAGCGTCCGTAGTTTTGACCGCTGTCATCATACCTACCGTATCTGCCTCTGATAATCCTTCGGCAGCAAGGTATTCTATCATTTCCTCCTGAACGTTATCACAATGGTAGCTCGCATCCACTCTTCGATTGACAAAGTTTCTATACCAGCCACTTCCTGCATTAATGACTGCAGATGACCACGTCTTTAATTGATTTTCTGCTCGGAAGAGAACATAATCATCCGTTACTTGAAAATTGGACACTGTAATTGGTTTATCGTCTTGTTTTTCCTTTACGTCTGGCAAAATGGTTATTTGTGGTTTAGGACGTTCTGGATGAGGACTAGTGCTAACTCTGGCTTCATAAACCGTTTCCACTAAACTCTTTTTTACTACCTCATGCGGTTCTCCAATTACTTTAATCCTCCCTTGGTCCATCAATAAAAGCCTGTCACAGTAAAGCGATGCAAGGTTAATATCATGAAAAATGCTTATAACCGTAATACCATTCTCAATTGCTTGTGTCTTAATCGTATCTAGAAGTTGTTTTTGATGAGCAATATCCAAGTGATTGGTCGGCTCATCTAACAGCAATATGGGAGCTTGCTGAGCCAATGCCTGTGCTACAAACACCCGCTGCTGTTCTCCTCCTGATAGAAGCTCTAGTAAATGCTTTTCATATTTGTCGATAGCAGTCAGCCTCATTGCTTCCTGTGTCGCTACCTCGTCCTCTTGCGACCATGTTGAAAACCAGCCCGACTGGTGAGGGTAACGACCGAGTGAAACCGTATCTCGAACGGTATGTGAAAAAGCTTGATTGTGCAGCTGCGGCAAAACGGCCAGCCTTTTCGCAAGCTCCTTTGAGGAATAGGATTTTAGTTGCTTACCTTCAATCAATACTTCTCCTGATGCAGGGGTAAGTATGCCACTCATCAATTTTAAAAGGGTAGATTTCCCGCTGCCGTTTGGACCTAATATTCCTAGCATCTCTCCTTTAGATACCTGGAAGGATACGTCATGCACGACTAGTTTTTGATTGTAACCACCAGAAATGTTTTTGATCTCTAGCATGCTAAGCAGCTCCTTTTTTACGTTGTCGGAAGAAGATAAATGCAAATACTGGTGCACCTATAAAGGCAGTGATGACACCTATTGGTAGCTCTGTTGGAGATATAATGGTACGTGACACCAAGTCACAAATGATTAATAACGAAGCTCCGTTTATGAAGCTTAAAGGAAGAACATGCCGGTTATCGGAGCCAAACAGCAGCCTCGTCATATGAGGAACAACCAACCCCACGAATCCAATGGTTCCCGATACAGCTACAGCGGTCCCGGTAAGCATAGACCCTCCTATTAGAATCATCATTTTACGTTTCTTCACTTCCACACCTAAATGCTGTGCCCGTTCTTCTCCAAACAGCATTGCATTTAGCTCCCTACGGTTCAACCATAATAAAAGTGAACCAATTATCATAAACGGCAATGCCATTTGAACATAGCTCCAGCCACGCATAGAGACACTTCCAAGTAACCAACCGATAATTTGTCTCAGCTCTTCCCCTGTTAAGGCAATCATTAAGGAAATGACTGAGCCGAGAAACGAGCTAAAGATAATGCCTGTTAAAATAATCGTTTCCATCTTCATCGCTCGATCAACTAGCTTCGCAAAGGAAATGACGATCAGCATAGTGATTAACGCCCCTGCCATACTGAAAACAGGCAAGGTGAACATTCCTAAAAAAGGTACTGATATTCCAAAAAAGAGTGTAGCCACTGCACCAACCGATGCTCCGGACGACACTCCCAATGTATAAGGATCGGCTAGCGGATTTTTAAGCAGACTTTGAAAAGCTGCTCCCGCTATTGCCAGGGATGCTCCGACTAATCCTGCGAGTATAACTCGCGGCATGCGAATCTTCCAGACGATATTTGTTGCAATCGCATCTGTACCCGTATCCCATAAAGTACTGATCGGTACCTTTACAGATCCGACCGACACACCTAGCCAAATGGCTACGATTAACGTAGCCAGTGACAAGGTATAACCGATCATTGATTTACTCACTAAATGCCTCCGGATAAATAGCCTTAGCCACTTCCTCTAGGCCTTCTACTAAACGTGGACCTGGACGACTCGTTGCATCCTCATCCACTTGTACCACCTCATCGTTTTGAATGGCAGTCACTGTGTCAAAGCCATCACGCTGCTTCACCTTTTCTACAATTCCTTCCACGTAGTCATAGGTGATTAACATTACATCTGGGTTACGGCTTACTATTTCCTCTGGGTTAACTTGAAACCAGCCATCTTGATCAGCCATAATGTTTTCTGCATTGACCATCGTTAAAATTTCTTGCATAAATGTCCCATTACCAGGAGTATAGATTTCTGGTACATCGGAAGTTTCTACGAATACTGTTTTCTTTGTCTCTACTTTTGCAACTTTTTCTTGAATTTCGTCAACCTTTGCCTTCATATCCTCTATAACGGCTTGTGCTTCCTCATATTTCCCCGTTGCTCGGCCAATTTGTTCAATAGTTGTATAGGTTAAGTTAAAATCCTTTGCATCCTGTACCACAAATACCTTTACACCAGCATCTCGAAGCTGCTGTAATCCTGCCTCTGCCATTGAAACAATGGATTCATGAGCGAATACAATATCCGGACTTAAAGAGATAATTTTTTCAATGTTAAATTCCATCCCGCCAATTTTTTCTTTATCTAACGCTTCCTTTGGATAGCTTTCGTAATCATTAACACCGATAATTTCCTCATTTAGTCCCAAAGCAAATAGAATCTCCGTGTTACTTGGAATCATGGATACGATTGATTTCGGAGCTTCCTCTAGCGTAATTTCTTGTCCTACTGCATCCGTCAGTGTAAGTGGGAATGCCGTTTCTGAGTTACCAATTTCCTGGCTACTTTCTTTTTCTGTTGGAAGTGTCTCTTGCTCATTACAACCACCTAAAATCAGCAAGGTCATTCCAATAATTAACCACAGTTTCTTCATCCTTTATTCCTCCTAAATATAGACAACAAAAAATCCCCCATCCTAGGATGAGAGATAGATAGGTATAAATCAGCCACGAAAAACCGAAAGCGGACCTACACCAGACCTATCCGCGTAGGTAATGGGTGTGTACGTAAAGGCAGGTTTTCTGGCTTATGATGCATATGCATCACTTACAGTGGCGGGACCGCGCTGGACTTTAACCAGCTTCCCTTTTAACTCTAGTAACCGATAACTAGAGCACCTTTAAGCAAATGTTATTCTATTGTTTCTTGCATTTATTATACCTTATATTTAGATGTTGTCGAGTTGAAGTCGGTATTTGAAAAAGCATACATTTTATACATTTCAACAATACGAACGATTAATAAAGAATATTGAAGTTTATATGCTTTTAAATGTGGAAAGTAGAATTGATTTCCGCTCTGGCGGACGCTTTCCGCGAGGGGAGCGATAAGCCCTCACCCATCGCTTACGCGCGTGGTTGTGATGTCTTATTTGTCTCCCTCCTCCCGCTGGAGTCGCCGCCTGCCGCTACAATCAATTATTAGAAAAGGTTCGTGGTTGATTGGTAAAGACTTTTTTATGATATATAAAACACGAACAACTTTAACCTTAAAAAAGCTTAATATAGTAGTTTTTCATCGCGATTTCTTGTTTTCATCATTTTTTTTATCAATCGTTTCTCTTACTTCTTTTAGTATTTTTTTCGTTGCTTTTGATTGTTCTCGTGCCGTTTCCAGGATATTTGGTTTATTTTCTTCTTTCCATCCAGTCAAAAAGAACACCCTCTCTTAGTTGTGTGCAACTGAAATTCGCTCCATCTTCTTAATATATCTAAAAACAAAGGGAATAATTGAATCAAAACATTTTGAGATAAATAATATAAAAAAACTTTTACTGAAATGAGCTTTAATCAATTACTACTTTTTTTACCTGCTATTAATAAAAATCACAGTACACAATCCACTCTTGTTTGTCTTGATTATAGAAAAAATAGAAGCTACCACTGTCTACTATGTTGAATTGTGCTTTCGCATCAGAGCTTATCTGAAAGACAAAGGGATATTCGTCACCATAGGAGACTCCGCTCTGGGTATAAGAGGGGTATCCACCGATCTTATGCATAGGATAGATATCCTCCACGATATCATCGTAATATTCGATGGCATCCTCTAATTCAATGCGTAAAATCTCGTCTACAATTTCTGGTGGTATATCCTCAGAGTCCCAGGCGGGAGCATCATTCTCAACTAGTTTCGGTTTTAATGGAAAAGGTTTCATCCTTGCAGATTGATCGTTTATTTTATGTAATTCGTTGAGGCTTGTATAGCAATTAATCATAAAAAAAGATGCTAAATTATCATTGTTTAAATGATTATATACACTAAAATCCATATAAATGGTGATTAGTTGAATATTTTTTAATTCCTCCGGTACGTAAGGGAGTTCGTTTAAAAAAATGGTGCATAAAGGCTCAAACTGTGAAGGGATATTTTCTTCTTTTCCCCACAAGACCTTTCCAATCCAGCTCTCTCCTAATTCTTCCGTTGGTCGATAACCACCCGTCTCAAAAATGGTAGCTTGCTTAAATAGTACTTCTTTTAATTGAGCAATGTTCATATAAATCCCCTCCTAAGCTAAGTAAGACTCCCAATCGTAATCTTCTATTTTATAGAAGACACCGTGGTCATTTCTTTCATATGCACATAGAGGTGGATCATCAATAAAAGAAAGAACAGAGTCATCTATATTTAAAATTACACCTATGGATATATACTGAAAATTGTCAGAATTACTTAAAAATCTATCATCTTCGTAACCAGTTAAAACAGACCAACCAGAATCTTGAGCATCTTTTGGATCATCTTTTAACATAAAATTAAATTCATCTCTCTCTAAAACATCGTTGCTTACAATTATTTTCGTATCAAAGTAATAATCCCATTTAGAAGATTTTGAATCATTATACTCAGTGTCACATATATGATCTGCATGAAATGAAATTTCTTGTCCAATTTTTAATTCGCTTATATTGATTGGGTCGTTTGAAAGAACTCCCTTAAAGTTTTCCATATCCCTATGGGTAATTTTCACCCACATTCTTTCACCTGCATACCCGTCTGCTCTAGTCTCGCATTCGAAAATTAATTTGACCCGATCTCCTATTCTTAAAATATCAATTACTTCCTGGCTAGGAATATAAAAAGTATAGGGCGCTTCTTTATTTCTCTTATAAACACTCTCTAAGTACCATGACATTATATTTACCCCTTGAACTGTTTCGACATAATTTTTACGAGTCTTTCATCACTTTAATTTTTTTGACAACTATCTTTCCTTGCTTTTCCACAGTCCATATTTTCACTTCTTGTCCTTCTTGTAAACTCCGCATGTTATTTATTTCCCCTGTTATTTTGGTGAAATTAGAGAAATGAACTTTAGGAGTAAAATGCTCGTATTCAGGGTTAATTTCAAGAGGATATAATATAAATTTACTTTCGGTTAAGTCCCCTATCTTACCATGATAATCAGCTCTACTAAAAAGGAAAAAAGCAAGAACAGCTATAATTATTATAGTCATTCCAATAATTAAGCCTCTACTTTTCATTTCTTATGTTCCAATCGTGCAATTGCTTCTTGTAGAAGTCTTTGTAGAACAGATGCGAAGGCTGCAATTCCAAGAGAAGCAAAAATCATGCCTAGTCCGATGCCTATGATTCCAGGCGCATCATCCTTATCTGCCATAAGAAAGAATATTGGCATACCTAAAACGTATAAAGAGCTAATAGCTAATCCACAGTATTTTATCTTCTCCAAGGCTCTTACTGAAGGTTCAGAGAAGGTAATATGATGACCTATATAATTTAAAAGCTTTAGTGCTTGGTATAGAGCAAAGTAAAAAGGAATAGCTGTTGCATACAAATCGATATAAACTAGATATTTTAGATAAGAATGGTCAGGATATAATTCCGCTGCAAAGCCTGCTATTTCAGGCACTAAAAAGATACATAACGCGAGAACCGGGATTCCCATTAAAATGACGGCCAACTTTAAAAATAAAATAATAGCTTTTTCCATAAAAGCACCTCACTCATTCATTGTCTACATAATATTACATATTTGATTGTTTTAGAATAAATACTATTGTAAATAAAATATATTAATACTCTAGGATTATAAAGGAACCAGAATAAAATTCTGAAAGTTTTTAAATGTCTTTATTCCTGTAAGAGATCCATTTGCTGCATTTAGCACTTTGTCTACATTATAGAATTAAAGATTTTAAACTAATTTCGTCTTTTAAAAGGCAATGTGGACTGATCTCACATTTGAAAATTTCAAAAAACATTTATAATTACTTACACAAGTTACTCTTGAAAACATACTAAAAATAGGCATTTCCTCTAAGAAAGTGTGTAACAAAAAGAGCTGGACAAGGTTATTATAATGTGAAAAGATTGAATTGTAAGAATAATCGGCCGATTTTCTTCCTAAGTATTTTGTTTTCTAAAAAAATAAAATTTGATACGGAGGAATATACTTTATGAAGAAATTTAAAATATTATTGTTAAGTTTTGTAATTGCTTTAAGTTTTGGATTCACAGCCCAAGCAGAAAATGTACGAGCCACTGAAAGTAAAGAAACAAAAGTTGATGTAGCTTCAGAACAAATTTTTGTTTCAAGAACGGTTCGTTTTACTAGAGATCAATCTATGTGGGTAACTGAAACTAGAAATGGTAAAACGTATTCTGGGTATATTTATAATAGAGGTTTTGCAGACGGCTCTGGAAACTACTCATTTTTCTCAGGATATATTAGAACAGGTCCCCATGCACCATTATCACTTGAACTTGAAAAATAGGAAGATAGAGTAGTTAAAATAAAGGCTTTGTTAGAAATCATCCCTTTACGTAGTTGTTTAACTCTGCAGTTCTCTGTAAGTTTCACTATTTAAAGGGATGTTTTCTTTTTCTAGAAATTATACTCCATTATACAAGCATATAATCATACATAAAGAGGAAGTGGGCCAATCTACGTCTGTTTTTCAGGGAGGAACTCATGAAAGAAGTTATAAGTTTCGTTATGAAAGGAATCTTAAAAAGTAAATACATATTATTGGTACCTTTTATTATCATTCTATTTATCGTTTCTTTGATGACTATTAATAGTAATGAATCTGGAACAACTCAACAGGAGCTACAAGACACATTTAATGATCGCAAGGAAACCATTAATTTTATCATTGGTAGCCTATTAAATAAAAAAAAGGATTTAGGCTTACCTGAAGAACAACAACTAGCACTAGACAGTTTACTCCTCCAAGAAGTGTATTTAAAAGAAATATCAACTAAGCTGGCTCGAGGAGATTTAGATATTTCCAACGAAAACCTCGCCTACTTAAAAGCATATAGTGAGTATGAAAGCTATGACTTTATAAGTTATATTAATCCTCAGGTTTTAAAAGTTGAGCAACAAAAAGCAGCCGCATTATCGAAACAAGGCCTACCTTTTACGGAACAAGAGACCCCTTTTAATACAGCACTATTTTCTAAGCAGTTATTCCAGCTATTATTCAGTCCCTTTACTGCATTTCTATTTTTTCTCATCTTCATTTATAAAATTATTTCTGATGAACAGAATCGAACATTCGAGTTCTTTAAAGTTAACTCACTTTCAAATACTGCAATCTATTACGGGTACCTCATACCTTTTTTAATGCTTGCCATTGTATATACGATTTTAGCAGGATTCTTTTCCTTATTGCCGCCTCTTTTAACTGGAAATTTAGAGACGATACACTATCCAATAGATATGCTTATTGGTACAGAAACAGTTATGGTGCCATTATGGAAATGGCTACTCTTCCTTCCAATTGGTTGGGCAATTTTTGTGGCACTTATGCTGACGATTGCAATATGTTTGTTTAAACAGCGGCTTTCATTTAGTGTACTTTTAGCAATCATTGCCGTCACGGTCGTGTGTGGTTATATTTATTCTGTTCTATTTGGATTTCATATGTTTAATCCTATCCATCTAATTGTTTCTTATGAGATGCATTTACTACCAACCAATCGTTTTGTAACGTATTTAACTGGAATGCTCCTCTTGCTCATTCTATGTTTACTAGCATGCTTTCCGGTATTTAAATCGAAGAATGTGGTATTCACCTCCCCCCTCCCTGCTTATGCTCGCAAGCGGTTTTATCCGAAACTCGAGGGGAGGATGCAGTTACTTCAATTTGAACATATTAAAAAGAAGCGCAAAGGTCATGTGTTGCTTACCATTATTCTGTTAACTGGGATTATCGGTAGTACATTTATTATCGTCAATCAAACCTATCAAAAGCTGCCAACCATATACTTGAATGTTATGGAAGATTTACAAAACCTCCTTATTGAAGAACAAGTACAGTGGAAAGTCCATGAAGAGGATTTTAATAGAGAAGTTGAAGCGAATCGCATTTCGGAGGATTCAGGAGACGGGACGACAGACTTTCCCGAGGAAAACCCATTCACCATGATGATTAGACACGCTGAAAACGAATACAACGTATTGGATGAGTTAAAATATAATATTGGTTCGCAAGATTTCGCTCAAAAATATAATGAAATTACGAAGCCCGACCAATCCTATAGAGAATTAGATTCAACCATGTGGAATGTTACTGTAATGGCTTCTGAGGAGCAACAGCATATATTAGATAAGAAAAATATTACACCATGGCCGATCGGGTATCAGTGGATTTCTCATTTCAATGATCCTAGTTATGCTTTAGGTAACGAACACTACACCTTACTAAAATCATCTCAAGAAAGAAACACGAAATATGGAAATAGTAGCTTGTTCACTATGTATAAATTTTTAGATTGGAATATAATGTTGGTGGTCTTATGTGTGTTTATACTTCTGCTATGGACATGTCTTTCCGTGGAACAGCGACCAACATCATCCATTCATTTTTTGACTACCAAGCCACTTACTTTCCAATCTATCTATGCAAGCAAATGGATTTACAATCTCTTAATTGCTTATGGGGCAATTCTAATTAGCGGTGGCATTACATTTATTGTCAGTTCAATTATAGGTGGCTTCGGTGAACCGGACTATCCGATTTTAGTCTATGCTCTTGAAAACACGAACCAAAACACGTTTTTTTCTCCTGTCGAGAATAGTTATTTTTACTTTGAGAGTTTACTAGTGTTACTCGTTAAAAGTGGATTTCTTATCGTTGCCCAAATCTTCTTTCTGAATAGCTTATTTAGTTTAATTGGGAGATGGATTAAAAACTATTATGTTTCTTTAGTTATCACATTATTAGTTTCCGTATTGGGTTATTACTTCGCAAATCAATACATTACTACTTCCTTTATGTATCTTAATCCATTTGTTTATTTTGATACATGGAACATTGTAGATGGCTGGAAATCGGTATTAGCGAGCTCGTCCGCCGTCAATTTCCGTAATGGATCGATGATTCTGTTGCTTAGTGGTTTATCATTGTTCCTAATAGGCTTCATACCAAGAAGGAAGAGGGTGTCATGATGTCAGTATTAGAAGTTCGCCAGCTCAGAAAAAAGTATGGAAAAAAACTTGTTTTGCGCGATATTTCATTTGAGATTCATGAAGGTGACGTTATCGGTCTAGTAGGCCCAAATGGAGCAGGTAAATCCACTCTTTTACGATCCATTCTGGCAATTGAAGAGTTTGAATATGGAACGGTGAAGGTCAAAAACATCTCTAATCAGAGTCCTGACTTTTATAAATACATTACCTTTTTACCGAGCGATAACTATTTATATATGCAGCTAACTGGATTCGACCATTTAGCATTTGTTGCAAACATCTATAGGTTGGAGAAAACGGCAATTGAAGAAGTTATTGAGCAAATTGGAATCCGATCCTATGTCGACCAGCCCTTAAAATCCTACTCGTACGGGATGAGACAGCATTTACTTATTGCATTATGCATTCTAACAAAGCCTTCTGTCATTTTAATGGATGAACCTTTTAATGGACTGGACCCTACAAGTACGATCGAATTGAAGGAGCTGATTCGCACCTTACATGCGCAAGGAATT
This sequence comes from uncultured Psychrobacillus sp., assembly GCF_938022135.1. NCBI lineage: Bacteria > Bacillati > Bacillota > Bacilli > Caryophanales > Bacillaceae > Psychrobacillus > uncultured Psychrobacillus sp. Next base: position 30,646 of record NZ_CALIED010000015.1, on the reverse strand, counting down.
AGCTTTCTCATTTCCACACATAACCTGGATATTTTGGAGGATCTGACGAAAAAAATATGGTTTATCAAAGACGGAACATTGTTTAAAGACGACAAAACATTAGTAGTAAATCTCCCTTATCAAATTGAAGTTTTAGTTCCCAAGGATACCGTGTTAGAAAAGCTGATGACCGACAGTCCATTACCTTATCAGGTGTGGGAAAACCGAATTATTACAGATCAAAATCATGATGTAGGAGAATATTTGGAGTGGCTACTAAAGAATAAAGTACAAATTCTATCCGTCAACCAAAGGAAGCCTAATCTGGAGGAAAGGTATAAGCATTTTTACGAGGTGTAGCCCACTTTCATCAAATGAGCTAGCTTTAAAAAAGGCTCTGTTAAAGGCTAAGGTTGATTTATGATGTACTCTAAATCGGCAAGTAGAATTGATTTCCGCGCCAACCAGACGCTTTTTCGCGGGGTGAGCGATAAGCCATCACCCATCGCTTACGCGCGTGGCTGTGATGACTTATCTTTCTCCCGCCTGTCGCTGGAGTCGCCGCCTCTCACTTCAATCAATAATTAGAAAAGGTTCGGGTTTTTAAAGTAAAAAATATAATAACAAACTATATGCTTATTTCTTAAATCTTTTTGATAGGGATATTTAAAGGAATAAAGAATTGGATCATCGGTAAAGTAAAATTAAGGGTTACCTTAATGGGATGGCTTGAGCCATCGACTATTAATAGTTACGAGAATGTTACGTAAGGGGTGATAGGATGATTTGGATTAAACTTTTGTTATATATATCGATTATATTTGTTATAAATATAATCGTTAGCTTTCTATTGAGTTATTCATTTAGAATCAAAAAAGAAAAAAGATCTTTTTTTTCGTACAATCATGTAAACGAATTACATAAAAAAATGGACTGGACTTTCAGATTTGTTTTTATGATGATATTGATCGTTGTGAATATTTTAGTAATAATAGAAGATTATTCAATACAACTCTATATTTATACTTCACTTTTCTACGCTGTGTTAGATTTTATCGTACGAGCATTTTTTGAATATAAATATTCCAATAATCCTAAACAATCTATTCTGACGATTAGCAATGGAATAGTATTTTCACTTGGACTTCTAATAGTATCTGATTACTTGTTAGATTATCTCGGCTAAGGTATGAATACTTGAGCTGCCGAATTCACTTTTTTATTATCAAATTACAAAAAAGGCATTAAGAAGCGAATTCTTAATGCCTTTAAAGGTTTATTTTACATTTTTTCTGGTGCAGAAACTCCAATTAATTTTAATGCATTTGCAATCGTTTGACGTGCAGATGTCACTAATGCTAGACGTGCCTCTGAAAGTGGCATGTTGTCCGCATTTAATACTTTGTCTGCATTGTAGAAGCTATGGAATGTTGCAGCAAGCTCTTGAATATAAGTTGCAACACGGTGAGGGGCACGAAGTTTTGCAGCGTCTGCCACCACTTGTGGGAAGTCACCAATTTTTTTCAATAGATCTAATTCTTTTTCGCTTTGCAATACATCCAAGGAGTCAGTAGAAGCCTTCATACCTTGTGTTTCTGCTGAGCGTAAAATAGAGCAAATACGAGCATGTGCGTATTGTGCATAATATACTGGGTTTTCATTTGATTGTGAAACAGCTAAATCTAAGTCAAAGTCCATGTGAGAGTCACCTGAACGCATACCGAAGAAATAACGAACTGCGTCTAGTCCTACTTCTTCTACAAGCTCACGCATCGTTACCGCTTTACCCGTACGCTTACTCATTTTCATCTTTTCACCGTCTTTATATAACTGAACCATTTGAATAACAGATACTTCTAGTTTTTCACGGTTATATCCAAGTGCTTCAAACGCAGCTTTCATACGTGGGATATATCCGTGATGGTCTGCTCCCCAAATATTAATAAGCTGATCGAAGCCACGAGCTAGCTTATTCTCATGGTAAGCGATGTCTGGTAATAAATACGTGAAGGAGCCGTCACTTTTGATAAGTACACGATCCTTGTCATCTCCGAATGTAGTAGAGCGTAACCAAGTTGCCCCCTCTTCTTCAAAAATATGACCATTTTCACGTAATTTGTTTAACGCAATATCAATTTTACCGCCTTCATATAAGGAAGTTTCAGAGAACCAGTTATCAAAGTTTACACGGAAGTCTGCTAAATCCTTTTGAAGCTTCGCCAATTCTACCTTCAAACCGTGAGTACGGAATGCTTGGAAACGCTCCTCATCAGACATATGAACAAATTTGTCTCCATGCTCTTTTGCAATGTCAGCAGCAATATCAATAATATCTTGACCACGATATCCATCTTCAGGCATTTCCTTTTCCATACCTAATGCTTCAAAATAACGCACTTCAATAGAAACGGCTAAGTTATTGATTTGATTTCCTGCATCGTTTATATAATATTCACGAGAAACATCGTAGCCAGCAAAGTCTAATACGTTACATAAGGAATCTCCAACAGAAGCACCTCGTGCATGTCCTAAATGTAAATCACCTGTTGGGTTGGCAGAAACGAATTCTACTTGAATTTTTTCGTTACCACCAGATGCTGTGCGGCCGTAATTTTCTTTTTCTGAAAGTACTGCTTTTACTACATCCTGCAAGTAATCTTTACGTACAGTAATGTTCATGAAGCCTGGTCCAGCGATGTCTACTTTCTCCATCATTGTTCCGTCCATATTAAGGTTTTCAATAATTGCCTCTGCGATTTGACGAGGGTTTTTCTTCGCAATTTTAGTTAATTGCATAGCAATGTTTGTTGCATAGTCACCATTTGCTTTATCTTTTGGTGTCTCAAGATGAACTGATGGTAGTTGCTCCTCGGTTACAAGCTCTGCTTTAAGGATTGCTTGCTGCAAAGCTTCCTTAATGGATTGTTGTACTTTTTCTACTGCATTCATTTTATTCCGCCTCCGTATATGTTAGTTCTAATTTATATGTACCGACCACTTCTTCGTCCACTATAAGCTCATAATGTACTAGGAATTGACCATCTGTGAATTGCAATCTCTTCGTATTGGTTGTAATCATGAATGTGCCGTAGCCTGTGTCATAGCTACCGGTCTGCTGTTCTCCTCTTTGAAATGGCAGGCGCATTTTGACACCACCACTTCTAAGTATTAACGCAGATTCAGCATTTAATTTTACTGTTGTTCGAACTACCTTTTCGTTCTGTACTTCCTCATAAACTAAATAAGGCTGCTCTCCCTTTAAGGTTAGAACGCCAGATGTACGAATGTCAAAGGATTCTTTTTTAGACTTCGGGTGTTGGATTGTTGATCGCAACCGAACAGTAACTTGTTTTTTTAATGGTTCAGACATGGACTTCATCCTTTAAAGCATTTTATAATAATTTATTATAATAATTTATTTATGTAAAAATATAACCTTCATATTATAGCTTAAATTTCATCTAAGTTACAACTAATCGTAAAATACACTTTTTTCTAAAAAAAAGCTTGTTTAAATACACCAAAAAGAGTTTGGAGATCATCACACTAAGCTTTTCTTATTTATCTCTGTTATAGGATATGGTTGATTTTTCGTGAGGTGGTCTTGTTTATGAATTTACACATAAACGATTGAAGCAGATTAGTTCCGTTTAGTTGATACAAGGGATTTATAATGGATGCTTGTACTAGCCTAAAATGATGCTTGTCAAACGGTTTACCGCCGTATGTAAGGTTTCTTTTCCCTCTACACATGCCATTGCAACTCCATAAATGCCCCAACTCCAGAATGTAGCAAGAAAATAATGTTCTTCTTTTATACCGTGCTCTTTATCTAATAATGTATGTAAATTTTCCGTCAAGCGCTGTTTTATTTCATAGTCCATTTTCGGTTTAAATTCTTTAACTGCTCGTTGACAATGTAAGGCTAAATTTGTCTGAGAACTTATAATAGCTTGTAGGGACATAATAATCGTTTGTTCGTCGATCACTTCTTGTAATGCTACTTCTTTAAAAATTTCTTTCGTGAGAACCTCTTTTTGAATCACATCGATTAAATCGTATTTATCCATAAAATGATAGTAAAACGTTGAACGGTTAATCTTTGCTTCTTGTGTAATATCAGAAATAGAAATATCACTAAAATCTTTTTGTTTAATTAGTTTCAAAAAACCATTCATGATATTTTGTCTTGTCCGTTGGATCCGTGGATCTTGTTTTTTCATTCGAACCTACCTTCTCGAAACTGTATTATTTTGATCGCTTGATCAATTAAATGAATGACTAAATTATAACAGAAAAATTTCTGGGAAAAAAAATAAGCAATTCGTGGTCCAATAAAACAGACCACAAATTGCAATATATAGATAATAAATGATTAGAATTTTTTTGCTAATTGCTTTGCACGCTCAATGCCTGCTAGTTTAATTTCCTCAGCTTTATCTCGCATTGCATCATGACCCTCAATAAATAAACCTTCAAATTCAGAAATACCCATGACGGCCATCAATTGTTTTAAATAGCGATTGCCTAGCTCTAAGTCTGCTAAAGGATGACCTTCTGAATAAAAATCACCTCGTGCTTGAATGTGAAGCACTTTCTTACCTCGAAGTAAGCCTACAGAACCTTTTTCTGTATATCTAAACGTTTTACCAGGCACTGCTACGGCATCAATGTATGCTTTCAGTACTGCTGGGAATAAGTAATTCCACAATGGGGTTACGAATATCATTTTATCTGCTGAAACAAATTGATTAACAATTTCGTTTAGGCGACTCACTTTCGCTACTTCCTCTTTAGAAAGAGCATCCATGGGTTGTCCTGCACGAAGTTTTCCCCAACCACTGAACACATCTGCATCTAAATTCGGGATTTCTTCCTTAAATAAATCTACAGTCACAATTTCATCTTTTGGATTTGTTGCTGTATATGCTTCAATAAATGCCTTTCCTGCTGCCATACTAAATGAATGATTTTCATCATTTGGGTTTGCTGTAATAAATAATAACTTAGTCATAATTTTTTCCCTCTAATTCTATAAGATTTACAACATCTGTTGTATGTTTAGTATAAAATGATTTATTAGCTATACAAACCAACAGTTTTATCGAATTGTTGCAAATCCAACATTCGGCTCATATTGATCGAAAAAAGAATAATCTAATTAATTCTTCCAAAATACATAAAGGCCCCTAGAACTTTACTGTACGTAAAGTTCTAGGGGCCTTAGTAATTCTATTACATTTTCTGCAGCAGTGACGATTGTTTCACTTTAACTGCTCGTCGCAGAACCATAGTGACTGCTTACTACTTTATCCAGCCTAAGATCATTTCTCTCAGCAACTTCGACGCGGTATTGGCTGTTTGGCTTCCGCCTCACTTCGTTCAGCTCCGCAGAACATTAGAGACCACTTTCTATTTAACCCATCCTAGTAGCATTTCGCGTAGTAGTTTCGACGCTGTGTTTGCGGTTTGCTCCGACTGATCATAGATTGGGGCTACTTCTACTAGGTCGAAGCCTACTACGTTGACACCTGAGTTTGCGATTGCGTGGATGGAGGCTAGTAGTTCGCGGCTTGTGATTCCTCCGCAGTCTACTGTTCCTGTACCAGGTGCATGTGCTGGGTCTAGTACATCGATGTCAATTGTCACATAAACAGGGCGTCCCTCAAGTGTTGGAAGTACCTTTTTCAAAGGCTCCAGCACTTCGAACTTAGCAATTTGCATGCCATTTTCTTTTGCCCAATCGAATTCTTCCTTCATTCCAGAACGAATTCCAAATGAGTAGACGTTTTTAGGTCCTATATGCTCTGCAATTTTACGGATTGGAGTGGAATGAGATAATGGCTCTCCCTCGTATTCCACACGCAGATCTGTATGGGCATCCATGTGAATGATCGCCAGGTTATCGTATTTGTTCGATACAGCCTTCATTACTGGCCAAGAGACTAAATGCTCTCCACCCATGCCGACCGGAATTTTTCCGTCCTGCAAAAGTTGGCGGATGAACCCTTCAATTAAGTCTAGACTTTTCGCTGCATTTCCAAATGGAAGTGGAATATCTCCTGCATCAAAATAGTTTACATCATCTAGTTCTCTATCAAGATATGGAGAATATTCCTCTAGACCAATAGATACTTCACGAATACGCTGGGGACCAAAACGAGATCCAGGACGATAACTTACTGTCCAATCCATCGGCATTCCATAAATGACTGCCTGTGCTTCATCATAATTTTGCTTGCTTTTAATAAAAACATTACCTGAGTATGCTTCATCGAATCTCATTGGCTTACTCTCCTGCAAGGTCTTTCACAAATTTCGGTAAAACGAATGCCGCTTTGTGAAGTTCTTTTGTGTAATACTTCGTGTCTATATCGAAGAATTGCTCATCTGGAACTTGTAGTGGATCATATTTTTTAGATCCAATTGTAAAGCACCATAAACCACTTGGATACGTTGGGATATTAGCCAAATACATATTTGTAATTGGGAATATTTCCTTCACATCTTTTTGTACTTGGCGGATTAAATCCGCTTTAAACCAAGGGTTGTCCGATTGTGCAACAAACAAACCGTCTTCTTTTAATGCTTTGGAGATTCCAGCATAAAAGCCCTTCGTAAATAGGTTTACTGCTGGTCCTACTGGTTCTGTTGAGTCTACCATAATGACATCGTACTCATTTTCAGATTCAGCAATATGCATAAACCCGTCTCCCACCTGGACGTCTACTCTTGGGTTTTCTAATTCACAAGCAATCTCTGGTAAATATTTTTTTGAGTACTCAATTACTTTTCCATCTATATCAACTAATGTCGCTTTTTTAACCTTCGAATGCTTCATAATCTCACGAATTACTCCACCGTCTCCCCCACCAACTACTAATACATTTTCTGGGTTAGGGTGCGTGAATAAAGGAACGTGTGCAACCATTTCATGATAAACAAACTCGTCCTTTTGGGAAGTCATAACCATGCCATCTAAAAAGAGCATGTTACCCCATTCCTCTGTTTCAGCCATTTCCAACAGTTGAAAATCCGTTTGTTCTGTATGAAGTGTGCGTTTCACCTTCATTGTGATGCCAAAGTTCTCGGTTTGCTTCTCTGTAAACCAAAATCCAGCCATTTATCTATCTCCTTCCAATATATGATTCTTTTACTTTACCTAAAAAGTAAATACAAAGAAAGTATAGTGGTTTTTGGCAAAAGTGCAATAGTTTTTTAATTCTCGGTTTAATTTGTTTCTATAGTTCTCATACTGTTAAAAACACAGGTGAGAACGGGGTTGATTTTTTGAAGCGCGCGCAATATAAAAAGAAGACTACTCGAAATAAAAGATTAAAAAGAGTTCTCCTAATAGGAATAGCTGCTAGCTGTGCATTTTTAAGTGCCATAGTCACTCTTCGAATATATGCGCAAATAGTTGGCGCACCGATTATTCAGGTTCCAATTTCCTCTGTATATTTAGACAATCAAGGTAACGTCATAGGAGATCGTTTTAATGAGCAGCGTAGGTACTGGATATCACTAGATGAAATGTCTCCCTTCATTCCACAAGCAACTATTTCCGTGGAGGACCAGGAGTTTTACGAGCATAATGGTTTTGATTACTCTCGAATTGCTTCCGCTCTTCTAAAGGACGTAAAGGCAGGAAAAAAAGTTGAAGGTGCCAGCACTATTACTCAGCAATATGCACGTAATGTGTTTTTAACCCACGATAAAACATGGACAAGAAAAATAAATGAAGCATTGTATGCTTATCGCTTAGAAATATTTTATGAAAAGGATGAGCTTCTAGAGGGTTATTTGAACACTGTTTATTTTGGACATGGGATGTACGGAGTAGAGGCTGCAAGTCAGTATTATTTTGGGAAAAGTGCTAAGTCTTTAACTTTAGGAGAATCCGCTCTTTTAATGGGTATTCCAAAAGGACCTACCCACTATTCTCCAATTGTGAACGAAGAAAAGGCCGTTAATCGGCAAAAGCTAATATTACAATTAATGAACAATCAGCAATTCATTACTTCGGAACAAAAGGAACGTGCTAACCTAGAGCATTTAGCTCTAAAGACAGAAGAATCAAGAGTAGCCAAAAAGACAGCACCTTATTTCTTAGAGGAAGTTTGGAAGGAAGCTACAAAAATAGTGGAGAGCAAAGGCCGTCGCATCGAAGAAGGTGGGTGGACGATTACTACTACGTTAAATAAACAGCATCAGCAGGTAGCAGAGGAAACTATTGAAAAGTGGATGCCTAAAGGGGAACTGCAAATTGGTTTCGTCAGTATGGAGCCCAAAACAGGTTATATAACAGCTATGGTTGGAGGAAGAAGCTTTACCGAAAGTCCCTTTAACCGAGTTACACAAGCAAAAAGACAAACTGGATCAACAATCAAGCCTTTACTGTTTGCAGCAGCACTAGAGAATGGCTTCTCACCCCTTACTTACTTAAAAAGTGAACGAACGATATTCACCTATGACAATGGACGAAGAGAATACGAGCCTAAAAACGTAAATGGAGAGTTTGCTAATCATCCAATCTCCATGGCGCAGGCCTTAGCAATCTCCGACAATATATATGCAGTGAAAACATTGGAGCATATAGGCTATAAACCATTTGAACAACTGGTGGAGCGATTTAATATCAACATGAAGGTCGATCAAACACCTGCTACCGCGTTAGGTACACCAGAGGCTTCCTTACTAGATATGACGAAGGCATACAATACGATATCAGATAAAGGAATCCAAATGAAACCAACGTATATTACGAAAATCTCAGACAATGAGGGCAAAGTTATATATGACATCAGTGAGGAGAAAAGAAAAGGCAAGAAAGTATTGTTAGAAGAAGATGCTTTCTTATTATCACATTTGATGACTGGAACTTTTGATCCTACGTTTAATGATTACTCTCCTGCTACCGGTATTAGTATACGCGCAAAGCAAACACGTCCTTACGCAGCTAAATCGGGAACAACGAATACAGACCAGTACCTGATAGGATTCTCACCACAGCTAACTACTGGAGTTTGGAATGGCTATGACCAAGGCAAGGCAGTGAGTGATGCAGAAGCGAAGCAGGTAACGAAGCAAGTATGGATTGAATTCATGGAGCAAGTGCATCGTGGACTACCTGAGGAGCCATTTATCGCTCCTGCAGGTGTACGCGGAGTTATCGTAGATATCGAAACAGGAGGACTCGCAACTTCTGATTGTGAAAAGCAGCGTCTTGTTTATCTGAAAGAAAAAGATATTCCAACTAAGCTTTGTACAGATCCACGACTAAAACAGCACACATTCGAGGATTTATCGGAACAACAAAAAGAAGATGAATCCTGGTCCATCTTCCCTTTCAACTTCTTTGGAAACTAAGCATTTATAGTTAAATGGCTTTTTAAATAATAAAGTAGAGTTGATTTCCGCTCTGTCGGACGCCTGCCGCTACAATCAATCATATAAATTGTTCGTGTTTTAATTGGTAAATTGCTAATTATGAAATTGATAACTTTAAAAAATTGAGCTAGGGAGAATAACCCCAAGCTCAATTTACTTTTATATTGTTTTTACCGAAAACCAGTTAGTTTTTTCATTTAACTTTTGAAACCGTGAAATCGGCAACTTGATTTTACGGTTTTATTTCTTTTTAAAGCTGCTAATTTCTTGTAAGACATCTATCCATTCCTATTGTTTGGAGTGGAGGCGGCGACTCCTGGGGGAATAGCTCGAGCTGAAAGCCCCGCAGGAGCAAAGCGACGAGGAGATTGAAGCCGTGCCCCCGGAAAGCGTCCGCCATAACGGAAAACAACTAGATTTTATTTTGAGATCTTTAAATTATTCGTGTTTTCCATAAGAATAGAAGCAATTATGAAATTGATTCCGCATTATTAACAATCTCTACCTTAAACACAGCTAAAATTTAAAAGGCCTTTCATCTCCCTAAAGAGACGAAAAGCCTTTTCTTAGTATAATTTTCTGTTTAAAGTTGGAATGATTTGGATTGGGTTTCACAAACCATCCAGCCCATCTCATACTCATTTAACTAAGTGTCCTAGCATTACTGTGAAGTAAGCTTTAAGTAAATTGTACTTTCTTTTTTCAATTAATTCAACCGTCTAATCGGACTATGTTGTAATTAATTCACTCAAAAGTTATTTTAATATGATATTTCTAAATCTTGATGCAGCTTTTGTTCGCTTTGTTCCCACATTTGAGGATTGTGAGATTGTAAAAATTCCTTCAAGATTTCTTTTGAACGATCGTCCATAAAATCAACTAAAATTTGACGCTTCATGGACTTATCCATTCGATTGACATGGTCAGCTAAAATCTTATAACCACGTCGCTTCTCTCGATTTACTACCATCTCACAGGCAGCTACGCCGGCGTAATAAGGACCATCCTGTTTGTAATCGATTGTTACCCAAACTAACCAATATGGCTTCCCTCCAGCAGAATCTTCCCGATTGGTAGTAAATTTAATACCTCTTTCAGTATCGCTTCTTGCATGCATCGCACCAATTTCAACTTTGGCAGTGCCTTCTTCTATATCGATAATGACTGGAGAAACGTTCTCAAGTGAAAGAGAACCGATCCCATATCCCTTGTGACCATCAGTTGGATCGTTTTTAATAATGGTAAATCCTACTTTTTGTTTCGGTTTTTCTTCATTTGTCATGCGTATGCTCCTTTTCTTCTGTTATGATGTTAAGTATACTGATTATTTCTACAAAGGAGGTAACAAAATGCCATATGTAACAGTAAAAATGTTAGAAGGCCGTTCAGATGAACAAAAAAGAGAGCTAGTGGAAAAGGTTACTGCAGTAGTTGCAGAAACGACTAAAGCTCCAGTTGAGAATGTTGTCGTATTTATCGAAGAGATGCCTAAAAACCACTATGCGGTAGCTGGAACACTTCTTAGCGATAAATAAAGTAAACCAAAGCTATTCCTAGTGAATAGCTTTTTCATTCATCAAGTTCATCACAAACGAAAAAGCTTCCTCGATTTCCTCATCACTGTAATTCAACTTTCCTTTTACAACACGTACTTTTTCAATTTGTTCTTCCTTTGGAAAGTTCTCAAAGTAAAGCAATGTAGATACTAGCTCTAAAAACCGTGAGCTTTTCTCCTTCATTTGTTTAATGCAGGAATTTAATGCGGCACTAGGTTCTGCGATCTGAGCCATTTGAGTAAAGTGTTCCCCTGCATCGGTCATTTGATATTTATATTGGACGTAAGAGCCTTTATCCTGACGCTCCTCCTGCAAAAATGCCATATTACAAAGTTCCTCTATACGTAAGGTTAGCTCTTCAGAGTATGGGCCATATATATGGAAATCATATTTCTCTTTATATGGAAATTGTAGTTTCTTTGCGATATAGACCATTTTTTGTAATTTTTTTCTTCCCGTGATCCCGTCTGCTGCTCCGATAAATTGTACAATTTTTGCATGTTCCTCTAACAATACAAACCCACCTCTATTTTAGTAAATCAAGTATTTGTTTCTTCAAAGCCTTCTTCTTGCCGTCTGCAGTCAAAAAGTCCTCTGGAAAGTATAATTTATGATCTGTTCGTCGCTTACCTGAAATAGCTTCTACCACTTCCGATTGGCGAGAAAGTTCACGTATTTCCCCATTTGGCATTTGCAGGTGTATTGGGATACGCTCTCCCTCTTCTCCTGGTCTATAAAAATCGTAAGGCAAGTCTGATGACGAATCAAACACCAAATAATATTCTGGATCAATTCCAACTCGCTTAAAAAGCTGCTCTAATTCCTTCATTTTCACATAGTCTTTTGCCAAGTCAAATTCAATATATTGAAATAGCTTACGGTTAACAAAACGATTACATAAATCAGACAAAATGGCATCCTTTTCATTCATCCACAGCTGAAAATACGTTAACAATACCCCTTCATCTAATGCCAAATAATCATTTAGAGTAAAGGTCTTGTCAAAAAACCGAACAAAATGAGTAGGCTGCTGCTCGAAGGCATATCCGTTTTCACTCAAAGCTTTTGCTCTATGCAAAATTTTCGTAAGAATGACTTCTGCACTTCGTGAAACTGGGTGGAAGTATACTTGCCAATACATTTGGTAGCGGCTCATAATATAATCCTCTACCGCATGCATCCCAGTAGATTTAATAACTACCTGGTCATCGAGCGGTCTCATCACTCGTAAAATGCGTTCCATATCAAAATGACCATAGCTTACCCCAGTAAAATAAGCATCTCTTTGTAAATAATCCATACGGTCTGCATCTATTTGGCTTGAAATAAGACTTACCACTTGCTTGTTAGGATAAGTTTTCCCTATTACATCGGCAACTTTTTGAGGAAAATCAGGACTGACTCTTTTAAGTACCTCATTAACCTCTGTATCTCCAAGTAAGATTTGCTTTGTAAATTCCTCATGATCCAATCCAAATACATTTTCAAAGGCGTGAGAAAATGGTCCATGTCCCAAATCGTGTAGCAATGCTGCACATAATACTACCAGTCTTTCAGAAGGGTCCCATTCTGGTCTTCCTTCAAAACTATCATCTACGATTCGACGGACGATTTCATATACACCTAACGAGTGATTAAATCTGCTATGTTCTGCCCCATGAAAGACTAGATAAGTAGTACCCAGCTGTTTAATGCGACGAAGCCGTTGAAATTCTTTTGCCCCAATCACGTCCCAAATCACTTGATCTCGAACATGTATATAACGATGGACTGGATCCTTAAATACTTTTTCTTCTGCTAGCTTTTGCGTAGCATAGCTCATATCTCACCCTCCATGTCTCTTAAAAATGTAGCTCACTTCCTATTAACTATAAAGTATAAAGAAAAAAGCCGCTTATGGAAAGGCGGCAATAGTTCGTTACATATAGGATAACCTTCTTGCAAGGAATGTCTATTATTATGATTCCAGCTTGGCGCGTACTTTCTCCATTAATTCGTCCTCAGTTAAAGCTGCCACTGGACGATTATTTATAAAAGCAAACGTCTTTTTACGCCCTGGACCGCAGTAGGACTGACATTCTTTAATCTCAACCTCTGCCTCTGGATCGATTGCTTTTAGCTTTGGAATTAATGTTTTTAAATTAACGGCCTGACACTCATCGCAAACTCGAAAATGGTTTGCCATAGTACACAACCCTTTCTATAAATAGATATTGTCTACACGTCATTGTATCTTAAAGTTTATATTGCTATCAAGTGTAAATTACGTGAATAAAAGAGCGATATGTTGTCCATGATGTTAATAGAACAACGAAACTATGAACATGGTAGGAGGACAAACATGGTAAAAATCAGACAAGACGCATGGATGAGAGAAAACGATGAATTGTTAGCTGAATTGGTGTTAAGACACGTTCGCGAAGGTAGCACCCAGTTAAACGCTTTTGAGGAAGCTGGTGACGAGTTAAACCGTACTGCAGCAGCTTGTGGATTTAGATGGAATGCAGTAGTTCGCCATCAATATGAAACAGAGCTAAAAGAAGCAAAGAAAGAACGCAAAGAAAAGCTTCGTATTTTAGGAAAAGATTACAGACGTAGAGGAAATGGAATCTACCTAGCGAAACCTCAGGAAGAGGGAGAACGCACTCAATCTATTCCGGTTTCTGCATTATCGATAGATATAATCATTGCTTATCTAGTACGACTGCAGCATAGTGATTCAGATATTTCTAGATATCGTCATATGGCAACGATCTCAAATGAAAAGATTCGTAAGTTAGAAAGCGAGCTTGCCAAACTCGAAAAAGAAAATGCTGCTATTAAACAAGATTACGAGCAATTCGTACAAATCATGAACCGTGCCCGTCGACTAGTAACATTAAACGACGAAGAAATGCCAGCAGTGCCAGTATTTCAAATGGAGAAAAACGGCAACCTAGTAACAAAAGAACCACCAACCGTTTAATGGATTGGTGGTTTTTTTTTGATTATATCAGCATTTCGTTGCAGTTAGATAGACATACTCAATGTGCGCAATAAAACTTTTTTATGCGTATGGCTTGGTTATCCTTCTAGCATTTTTTGATTTCGTTTTAGTACTCTTTCTAAGTAGAATCGATAAAGTTCCGCTTCTTCCTGCATAAGTGATTGAGAGACCACTTGCTCGGACCTTTGATGCAGTAGTTGTTGAATTCGAATGACTACATCCTGCACTGTAAAGGTCGCTTGCAGCAGCTCATTAAGTGAAGCCATGACCTCAGGTTTTATACTAGGGTAACTAAACTTAGTATCCTCTCCCTGAACCCCTACTTCATAAAATTCTTGAATAAGGTGTGCTCTTTCGCTTCCGCTTCCTTCAACGCAAAGGTACACCTGGACAGCTATGCCTTGTCTCAATCTTCGCTGAGAGATCCCAGCAAATTTTTTGCCTCCAATACTTAAATCATAGGATCCGGGACAATATGAGCCTACTATTTCATAAGCTTCTATTTTTCCCTGAGCCTCTGGGAAAAGTTGCTGGACAAAAGCCAACATAACCTCGTAGCCAGTAGGTATGTCTATGGAATTTTCCTTTTCAGACAACACGATGGATATATTTAGGACACCCTCATCTAATACAACCGCAAGTCCTCCTGAATTTCGAACGATAGGATTGTAGCCTCGCGTACGTAAGAAATCTTGAGCCTCTTCTACAAAAGGTAATCTATGATCCTGAATCCCCATTACTACTGTTTGATCATGTACCCACGTTCTTACGGTTGCTGGGGACTGCCCCTGACCGACTACATGACAAAGTAAATCGTCAGCTGCAAAGGATTCCAATGCAGAGCGGCTTTTTCCGCTAAGTGACTGATCCCAAAAACGCCATGTTTGTTGCTCCAATAAAACATCTATTTCTGACATCCCTATTCTCCTTAATCTAGTGCTTGAGCTGCTGTAATATAAGCAAGCTTGTATACATCCTCTGCATTGCAGCCTCGTGATAAGTCATTTACTGGGGCATTCAATCCCTGCAGTATCGGCCCAATTGCTTCAAATCCTCCAAGACGCTCTGCTATTTTATATCCTATATTGCCTGACTCCAACGAAGGAAAAACAAAAACATTTGCATCTCCTCTCACTGTGGCACCTGGTGCTTTTTTATCCGCAATGGACGGAACAATACTTGCATCGAATTGAAGCTCTCCTTCTATCACTAGCTGAGGTGCGCGTTCTCTTGCAAGCCTTGTTGCTTGGACGACTTTGTCCGTCTCCTCCGATTTTGCGGAACCTTTAGTAGAAAAAGATAGCATTGCCACCTTTGGCTCTATACCAAATGCAGCAGCTGTCTTAGCTCCCTCCACTGCAATTTCTGCTAAGTCATCACTTGTCGGAGCAATTGTAATGGCACAGTCGGCAAAAATATAGCGTGTATCATTCTTTACCATTAGAAATGCCCCACTAGTCTTAGTAATTCCAGGCTTTGTTTTGATAATTTGTAAGGCCGGTCGCACAGTTTCTGCTGTTGTATGTGCTGCTCCACTTACTAGCCCGTCCGCTTTTTTTGTATAAACAAGCATTGTGCCAAAATAGTTAACATCCTTTAAGATTTCTCTTGCCTCTTCTATAGTCACTTTACCGTTGCGTCTTTCCACAAAAGCATTTACTAGTTCGTCCATATGTTCGTAGGTTGCGGGGTTCAACACCTGTAAGCCACTTGGAATATCCCTCTCATTTCCTATGACAATAGGCTGAATTACTCCCTCTGCCTGCAATTTTAATGCTGCCTCAATTATTCTTGGATCGTTTCCCTCTGGTAATATAATGGTTACATTTTTACTTTGCAGCTTGCCTTTTATTTCTGTAAATAAATCAGCCATAATAACGCCCCCATCAGGATATATTTGTACATTAAGCATACACGAGTTTGTCACAGATTGTCATGTAAAAGTGGGGCTAAAAGGGGAATTCTAAAAGCTGGTATGGTAAACTAAATATGCGAAATATTTATTAAAGGGAGTGTCTTATATAATGAATGAAGCAGCTATTACATTAGATGGTTGGTACGTTTTACATGATTTCCGCCAAATGGATTGGGCATCATGGAAACAAGTAGATCCTGAACTTCGTAAACAAGCAACAGATGAGTTCGTTGCCTTTTTAGATGAATTACAACAAGCAGACGATGCAAAAACTGGAGCTCACGCTTTCTATACTATTGTGGGCCAAAAAGCAGACTTTATGTTAATGACGTTACGTCCAACTATGGATGAATTGCAAGAGCTAGAAGCGAGATTCAACAAGTTAACAATCGCTGACTTTACGATTCCTGCATATTCATACGTATCAGTAGTAGAATTATCTAACTACCTGTCTGGTGAGTCAAATGAAGATCCATATCAAAATCCACATGTGCGCTCACGTCTATATCCACAGCTTCAACGCTCTCAATACGTTTGCTTCTACCCAATGGACAAGCGTCGTGATGGTAACGATAACTGGTATATGCTTCCTATGGAGCAACGCAAAGAGTTAATGCGTAGCCATGGAATGATCGGTCGCAGCTATGCAGGAAAAGTGAAACAGATTATCTCAGGTTCTGTCGGCTTTGACGATTTTGAATGGGGAGTAACTTTATTCTCAGATGATGTACTTCAATTTAAAAAATTAGTATATGAAATGCGCTTTGATGAAGTAAGCGCTCGCTATGGCGAGTTCGGTTCGTTCTTCGTTGGTACTATTTTAGAAGGCGAAAAACGCTCTACATTTTTCAATCTTTAATATGAACATATAAAAGGCTGCCTTCTTTTGGTAGTCTCAGACTGTAGCACAAACCCCATGAATTTTGGTGTTTGCCTACAGTCTTTTTCTTTAAGATGGAGATAAAGCTTGTTAATGCCGCTTCGAGCGGACGCTTCCTGGATTACCCGGAAAAGGGGAAGAAATCGAAATTGTTTCTACACCTTTTGTCTACAATCTGAGACTGCCTTTGGGTAGTCTTTTTTATATGCAAAATTTGTCATGATAGGTCATTTCTTAACATAGTTTAATGTAGGAGGTGATGCATTGGCGGTAGTTCGTGCGACTTCGAAAGACATCGATCTACTAGCAAGGCTAATGCGAGCAGAAGCAGAGGGCGAAGGCGAACTAGGAATGCTAATGGTTGGTAATGTAGGTGTAAATCGAGTTCGTACAGCTTGTTTAGATTTTACAGATATACGAAACCTCGAGCAAATGGTTTTTCAACGTCCCGGTGGCTTTGAGGCAACTACTAAGCCCTACTTTTACCAGCGTGCAAGAGATAGTGATCTAAAACTAGCACAACGTGTAGTTAACGGTGAGCGTTTTCATCCTGCTACCTGATCATTATGGTTTTTTGATCCAGGCGAGAGTACTCCATGTCCTGCACAATGGTATGGTCAATGGAATACCGGACGCTTTAAAGCACACTGTTTCTTTTCGCCTACCGAAGAAGAATGTCCAGAGATTTAAAAAAAGAGAGGATGTATAAATGGTTCAGTATTATTGGTATCCAGGTGGCTATCCAAACCAACAGTACTCGCAAGGGCAACAGGTTCCGGGGCAACAACCGCCCCAACAGCAATATACTCCTGGGATCCAAATACCTGCCGGTGGACGGTCAGCAGAAGAATCCTATGTGGAGAACATTTTAAGAGCCAACAAAGGAAAATTAGGAACTTTTTATTTTACTTTTGAAAACAATGCAACACGAAACAATGTAGTCCTGAACGGATATGTAGAGGCTGCTGGACGCGATCATGTGATTATTAGTGATCAAAATGGGAAACGATACTTAATGTTAATGATTTACTTTGATTATGCGACGTTCGATGAAGAAATAAATTACTATTAACCATAGGCAAGGCTTATTCTTTAAGGAGTAAGCCTTTTTCCTGTTACGCTAGCACTGTTCCCAGAAACTCTGCTTCCTCTTCAAACATATAATGCAGATTTTTTCCACAATGTATCATTAGACTGAACAAAGTAAAACGTGAAAATGGAGTTTTCTAATTTCACGTTTTTAAATTGAACTACTAGATATGTCCCAAGTCTATTTTAATTTGACATGTTTTTTACTAAATGGCTAAGAGTTCAAGTAATACGATGCTCCTAAATAGCTAGTTTCTATCATTCTCATTCTTTTTATGATTACTTATCGTACGTTTAAGACTTTCTTTTTGCCTTTTAGCTATTTCACTAGGTGTCATATTTAAAAAAGCGTTAACATTTTTAATATCTTTATTTTCTTGCATGTTATATCGACTTTCATTATTGGCCGCCACGAATGAACCCCATCCAGAGTAAGTAGTGCCAATACCAGAAGAGTTGTATTCAAATTCTATTTGAATATTTCCGATTTTTTCAATTTGCTTCATATACTTTTTATGGTTTACACCCATGTACCAAGCATAGCCATATACTTTTGCATCAAGTATTTCTGAGATAGTGAGTTTTTCGTTGTTATTCATAAACGCTTTTACAATAAAATTTGTTCCGAACTTATCGCTACCCTTAAGATTTTCTAAAACTACTGCTCCAGAGTAGCTTCCATCATCTAATAAGATAGATAGTACATCTCCTTTTTCAAAAAGAGCAGGCTTAAATCTTACCTGTTTGGGTTTTTTAGGTTTCTCTTTGGGAGTAGATAATTTGGTTAGAAATGATAAAAGTGCTTTTTCTCTTTTTTTTATGTCTTGGTTGGAAGCTCCAAGTTCTCTCCAACATTTTATATCGCTACCGCTTTCTATGATCTCCTTAATCTTTTTATAAAGTTTATCATTTTGCATGCCGCATTCCCAAGCTGCAAACCCTGCTGCAAAATATAGATTGTGTAAAGAATCCTCGTCTTCTTTAAACTCATTTTCATACGTTTCGATAACTTTATATATTACAGTTTCAATAGGTACCCCTTTATTAAATTCGTCCATTATGTCCTCATATATATCTGCATATTTATCATTTGATGATATTGCGGTACCCCAAGTCCCCATTATAATCCCCCTTATATTTCCCATTTTATTGAATTTACCTTGTTAGTTTGAGTTTAACATTTAACTGACCAAACCACTTCATGAATAAAAAAAGCGCACTCCAGTTAAAATCCAGAGCTCGCTTTTAAAATGATTAATTTGCATATTTTACGGCTGCAACGATTAGCATAACCCAGCCGATTAGGAATGCCACTCCACCGATTGGTGTGATTGCTCCTAAAATACTAATTCCCGTTAAGCTAAGTACGTACAGACTTCCGGAGAAAATAACGATACCCGCTAGGATTAAATAGCCTGCTACGTTTAACTGTGATACTGGTCCTAATAGTTTACTGCTCATTAAAATACCAATGGCAACTAATGCAAGCGCATGAAACATTTGATATTGAACCGCTGTTTCCCATGTCGCTAAATACTTGTCAGCCACTCGACCTTCTAATAAATGTGCTCCGAATGCTCCAAGGGCTACGGATAAGAAGCCATTAATAGCACCTGCGATGATAAAAAATTTCAAGCTGTTCCCTACTTTCTATTATTAAAAATCAAATAATGACTCTCCGTTTGCATCGTCTTCCTTCAAGGGTGCAGAAGGGACAGTTAAGTTTGCTGCCTTAACGGAGGGCGTTTGAAGTACTATTGGACTTTCTGTTTGTGGCACAGTTAGAGCTACGTCACATAAAGCCTTTATAGCCGCTAAACTTTCCCGGATGGATTGTTCCCCCGATGCAGTCTTTGCCTCTTGAAGCTGTTTTTCTATTTGCATTAAAATCTGTCTGTTCGAAATCACTTGTTATGCCCCTCCAGTTGCTTTGGTTCAAATTTTAAGCACTCCACGCCTGAGGATCTTTTGACTAACGCAGAAGGAAGCTCCCTTGTTTTAAATTGGTAAGCCCTACAGCCACGTGGATGATTCGCATCCCAGGTGGTAAAAAAATGTCGACACTTAAAACAATTTACAGCCAATTTTTCTCCCTACTTTCTATCGTTATCCTAGCATAATTAGAGGCAAAAATCGATTGGCTTTTCATTCATGGACACTAACTGTTCATTTATTTGAGAGTAGGGTCTGCTTCCCAAGAATCCTCGGTGAGCACTTAGAGGACTTGGGTGAGTTGATTGGATAATGTAGTGTTTGGTCGTGTCGATCAGCTTTAACTTAGCTTGTGCAGGCTTACCCCATAAAACAAAAATAATTGGCTTTTCACGTTCAGATAGCTTCTGTATAACTGTATCTGTGAAGCGCTCCCAGCCCATGCCTTTATGCGAGTTTGCCTCACCTGCTTTGACAGTTAAAACCGTATTTAACAACAAGACACCATGCTTCGCCCATTTTTCTAGATAACCGTGTGAAGGAATTGGACATCCTAAATCCTCTTCTAGCTCCTTGAACATGTTACGCAAGCTTGGTGGAATTTTAACTCCTGGCTTTACTGAAAAGCTTAAACCATGGGCCTGTCCTGGGCCATGATAGGGATCTTGCCCAAGTATAACCACCTTTACAGCATCATATGGCGTTAATCGAAACGCACTTCCCACCTCTTCTCGTGGTGGATAGATCGTGTGCTCAGCATATTCCTGATCTAGAAAGGACTGTAACTCCTTAAAGTAAGGCTTATCCCATTCTGCACCTAATAATTCTTTCCAATTTGGCATTTAATCACTCCTTAAACTCCACTTGCACGTCATATTCAATGAGCTGGAACATTTCCTGTACGGATTTTACAGCATTTTCTTCTGCAAGCTCCAGAATACCTTGTCCGGTAGATTCTTCAATCATCATTTCTTTGGCAGTTGCAGCTAGTTCATAGGCTTCTTCTATGTCTGCCTTTTCACGAAATAATCCTTCATACGAAAATACCTCTACTTGGTCAAACAATATTTCAGGTCCTCCTAAAAATTCTGGTTTAGGCAATGTTAAAACAGCAGTCTTGTTTTCTTCATTAACCTTAATATCTGATTCGGTTACCTCTGAAAAATTAACCCCTGCCTTCACGGATCCTGGAACTACGACTAAAAGCTGCCTTTTGGTTCCTGGTAAGTCTAGTCCAATCTCTTTTCCAAATACTGCATTATCTTGTCGTTCTATAATTACTTTCGTATATGCTTGCGCAGTTGATAACTCATTAAGACCTTGTACTCTTTCAACAAAGGAACCCTTGGATTCCGTAAAGGTACTACCTTGAATCGCCCAGAATGCTGCAAATGGCAATGCTGCAATTAGTAAGAATGCTAAGACTGAGATGAGCAAGATTGTTTTAAATTTGAATCTAGATAAAAATAATGGCATCCTCCAGAGGTTTAACCCTCCTCGCCTAGGAGAATCTTCTACGATGGTAGCAGCACTTTCCTCATTTTGAGCTTTCAATTCTTTTAATAGCTTTTCCATTTCTCGAATCTTGTCATCTTGTTTCATCCTCATCCCTCTCCTTCTATTAAACTACTACGTTTACAGTATCGAAAAGTTTCCCTATTAACAACTATTCCGCCCAATGATACGATGGTAAAAAGGGGAAATGCATATGGCAAATTTTGAATTTCGAGAAAAACTAAAAAAACTGGAGGATTCAGCTGTGAAAAACGATGTTCCACCAAAGGCAACGAGTATGGGTTTCGGTTGCTTTTTACTAGGAACTATATTTTTTATAGGAATCCTTGTTTACTTAACTATCTCACTTTATATAAATAAAATTTATATTGGCGGGACGATAACTCTTTTCGTTTCAATCACATTTGCTTTTATAGTGTTCAAGCTTTGGACTGCTCCAAAGCTGCCGTAATTGAATTTTCATATCTATCTGATACAATTAATGAAATAACTTTCACGCAAAAGGAGAACTTTTACATGTCTATTAAAAAAACATTAACAATTGCAGGTTCTGATACTTCTGGCGGCGCTGGTATACAAGCAGACTTAAAAACATTCCAAGAGCATGGAACCTATGGTATGAATGTTCTCACTGTCATCGCTACAATGGACCCGGATAATAATTGGAGTCACCATGTGTTTTCCCTTCCTGTGGATGAAATTAAACGTCAAGCAAAAACGGCTTTATCCACTAATGTAGATGCTATTAAAACTGGTATGCTAAGTACCGAGGATATTATCGAAGCAGCAGGTAAAATTATTGAAGAGTCTGGTGTAACTAGTATCGTAATCGATCCTGTCATGGTTTGTAAGGGCGAGGATGAGGTATTGAACCCTGGTACTGTAGACTCCATGATCACTCATTTATTGCCACGTGCACTTGTTGTTACTCCAAATCTATTTGAAGCTGGTCAGCTTTCAGGACTGGGAATACTTAAATCAATCGAAGATATGAAGGCAGCTGCCGAAAAAATTCATGAGCTTGGGGCAAAAAACGTAGTGATCAAGGGCGGTAAACAATTGGCCCACGATAAAGCGGTCGACCTTTTCTACGATGGACAAACTCATACATTATTAGAAACAGAAAAAACGGAAACGACTTATAACCATGGTGCCGGCTGTACATTTGCTGCTGCAATTACAGCAAACCTAGCAAATGGACTTTCTGTTGCAGAATCTGTATTAGAAGCTAAAGAATTTGTTTCCTCTGCAATCGCTCATGGCTGGAAGTTAAACCAATACGTAGGACCTGTACTTCATGGCGCTAAAGGAAAATTCGGTGCTCCAGAAGTGACAACAACTACAGTCTAATAAACCCCTTACTCGCAAAGTCTAACAGGGCTTTGCGAGTTTTTATATTTCATGCAGATTGACCTAAATAATGGCTCAATCATTCGCTTGCAGAACTATTTTTCATTATACTATTAACAGACAGTATGCTAGGAGGCAATGAAAGTATGGAAATAGTGAATAAGGAACAATTACAAGAGCTATTAAATAGCTTTGCAAATGAAGATGTATACATTCATTTAGAAACAACAAATGGTGCTTATGCCACTCATTTCAACGAAAATGTGTTTAATGCAGGTGCATTTATTCGGAATGTAGTGATTCGCTACGAGCTTGGTAAGGTCGCTGGAGAAGCTCCTCATCGAGTAGGTTTAAAGCTCCCCCATGGATGGGTATATGCTCAAGGTATTACACATTATGAATTAGATGAGCATGGTAGATTATTAATGGCTGGTCACGATCAAAGTGGAAAGCTTGCAGTCGCACTTGAAATTAGCAAAACACCGTTTACATATTAAGGAGGAAGAAAAATGACTTTACCAATGGAACGATCCGTGTTGGTCGTATTCCCTCACCCAGATGACGAGGCGTTTGGAGTTTCTGGAACAATAGCTACTTATGTAAAACAAGGAATCCCTGTTACATACGCATGCTTGACCTTAGGGGAAATGGGTCGCAATCTTGGAAACCCTCCTTTTGCAACTCGCGAGACACTGCCACAAGTTCGCAAGCAAGAGCTGCTAGCCTCTGCAAAAGCAATGGGCGTTACCGATTTAAGAATGATGGGTCTTCGTGACAAAACAGTAGAATTTGAAGATGACGAAAAGATGGTCCAAATGATGGCAGATTTAATCGCTGACACAAACCCATCTTTGGTTATTACCTTCTATCCTAACTACGCTGTGCATCCTGACCATGACGCGACCGGTAGAGCAATGATTCGTGCAGTACGAAGAATGCCAAAGGACCAACGTCCAAAAGTTTATGCACTAGCTTTTTCGAATGATTCGAAAGAGGTATTAGGAGAACCAGACATCATCCATAACATTTCTGAATCGAGTGAAGAAAAAATGGGTTCCATGCGTGCCCACATTTCTCAAACGGCTTGGATGCTAGAAGAAATGGAAAAACGTCTAGCGGACGGAGAACCAGAAGCAGAAAACTGGTTACACTTTGAACGCTTCTACACATACGATTTTAATAAAGATTTCGAATAATAGAACATTGCTCATAGCTATAGACTTAGCTTCTCTAATGAATTATCATGTGTAAAACATCTATTTCATGCATAATTATTCAAAAAGAAAGTTGGCCTTCACTTGAAAAAATTCAGCTTATTTACTTGGCTTCTCTTTCTTCTCCCTTCTATAGCTGGTGTCATCCTTTTCATGATCCCGTTACCAATCGGAGGAGAAATAAAGATTCCTATCGCATGGTTTGCAAGTCTATTATCTGGTGTACTTGAACCTATTGTTCATTGGATTGCTTTAATCACCTTATTCCTTGCGGCTATTGGTTCTCTAATATTTTTATTTATACCAAAGAACGAATCATTTATTAACAATCTTTTTAAGGTTTCTATATTTTGGACAATCACAAGAGTTGTCGGTGCAATTTTTTCTGTCTTAATCATTTTCCAAATTGGTCCAGAGGCTATTTGGAGCGAGGATACGGGAGGACTTTTGTTAGCTCCTGATGGGTTGGTTTCCTTCCTATTTACGATTTTCCTATTCGCGGGACTACTCCTTCCCCTTCTTTTAAATTTCGGATTACTGGAGTTTTTCGGCACGATGATGGTTAAAATCATGCGCCCTCTATTTAAGCTCCCAGGACGCTCAGCAGTTGATGCACTTACATCCTGGGTTGGAGATGGAACAATTGGGGTCTTGTTGACTAGTAGACAATATGAGGAAGGCTATTACACGAAAAAAGAAGCAGCAATTATTGGCTCAACTTTTTCCGTTGTATCTATTACCTTCTGTATCGTCGTATTGGAACAAGTCGGTTTAGAGAAATACTTTGCTCCTTATTACTTAACTGTTCTGCTATGTGGCGTTGTCCTGGCATTTATCATGCCTCGTATTTATCCTTTAGCTGGCAAAGAAGATGTGCATATTGATGGACGCCCATTAGACTTGGATGCAGAGAAATTTCCTGAGAATTATAATGCTGTCACACATGGTTTAGAAAATGCCTTAAAAACAGCAGATAAAAATCGCTCTATTACGAAGTTCTTCTCTGATGGAATTAAGAATGTTATCGATATGTATATTGGTGTTGCTCCAGTAGTATTAGCATTTGGAACTATTGCATTAATGCTCGCAGAGTATACTCCTTTCTTCACTATATTAGGTAAACCATTTGAGCCATTGCTTCTATTATTCGGAATACCTGAGGCTGCTGAGGCTGCACAAACAATGGTAGTCGGCTTTGCCGATATGTTCCTGCCTACTATCTTAGGCGCATCAATTGACTCTGAGCTTACAAGATTCTTTATAGCAACTATGTCAGTTACTCAGTTGATCTACATGTCTGAGGTCGGTGGATTATTACTCGGCTCTAAAATACCGGTTAACTTTAAAGACTTAATCGTTATTTTCTTATTACGTACGCTGATTTCATTCCCAATCATAGCAGCAGTTGCACATATACTATTTTAAAAGGAAAACGCTTGGAAAACTCCAAGCGTTTTTTCTATAGTGTTAGAAATCAACTAACGAAGGTCACCTTAGTTATTAAGATAAAAGCAATACTAAAGAAAATAGCTCTTATTTTAATGGAACGCCTAACTAACTCCTCATCTACTCGAGGATCTTCAAGGTAGGCTTTTTTATTTGATAAACTAATAGCCTTTGTGGGATTCCTATATTGCCATATAGTAACTACATAGAAAGAAATCACTATTATTACAAATAGAACAATTTTAAACATGAAGCCCTCCCTTTACAACATAATAAGTTCTTCGTTTAGTTCTACATTTACACGAAAATTCCTTTTAAAAAAGCGGTTGAGACATAACTCTCCTCCAAATAAAAAGACTCGAAAAATCTACGACCTGGTAAAATTTTCGAGGCTTCTATTTAAATTTTTGTAATTGTTTTCCGTTACAGCGGACGCTTTCCGGGGGCACGGCTTCAATCTCCTCGTCGCTTTGCTCCTGCGGGGCTTTCAGCTCGCGCTATTCCCCCAGGAGTCGCCGCTTCCTCTCCAAACAAAATGCATGAAAGAATTTCCAAATAAGCTGACTAAAAAAAAAACGTGAAATCAAGTTGCTGATCTCACGTTTATGAATTAGTGTGGCAAAAAAATTAATTGAAATGCAAATAGGATAGCGAAAATATAAAGCATGAGATTAACCTTTTTCGCTTCCCCTTTAATTACTTTCAACAGTGGATAAACGATAAATCCAAAAGCAATACCTGTTGAAATGCTTGATGTAAGAGGCATGATTAAAATAATCAAGAAAGCTGGGAATGCTTCGTCAAATTTACTCCACTCAATCTCTTTCACAGATCCAATCATCAAGGCACCAACAATGATTAAGGTTGGCGAGGTAATAGCTGCAACACTGGACAGCGCACCCACTAAAGGTCCGAAGAATGATGCAACGATGAAAAGTACAGCTACAGTTAAGCTAGTTAAACCAGTACGACCACCAACAGCTACACCAGAGGAAGACTCAACAAATGCTGTTGTTGGACTAGTTCCGAACATTGACCCAACAGTAGTGGCTACTGAATCTGCTAATAGCGCTTGTCGTGCGCGTGGAAGCTTATCATCTTTCATCAAGCCAGCTTGCTTAGCGACACCAACCATCGTACCTGTTGTATCGAACAGCGTAACTAAAATAAAGGAAAATACTACTCCATATAAACCGTAAGAAATAACCTGTCCAATTGCCTCTATTGGATTCCAAATTAAAATACCTTCTGGTAGATGTGGAACAGCTACCACCTTTTCGATATGTAATTGATTGGTAAGCGCAGCTACTATACCAGTAACGACCATACCGATAAATAATGCTCCATTTATATTACGCACCATCAAAATGACTGTGAATATTAAACCAAATAACGTCAGCAAAACACCTGGAGAAGTTAAATCCCCTAACATCACCAAGTTGCTATCACTAGCAACAACTACCTTTGACATACGTAAGCCTAAAAAAGCAATAAATAAACCGATCCCTGCGGTAATGGCATACTTCAAATTAGAGGGAATCGCGGTAATTAACTTTTCACGTAAAGGTGTTAAAGATAAAATAATAAAAATTATACCTGCTACAAAAACAGCTGCAAATGCTGTTATATAATCAATTTTACCATCTGATGCTAATACAACTGCATAAGTGAAATATGCGTTTAATCCCATACCGGGAGCTATAGCTATTGGATAGTTGGCGCAAATTGCCATCCATAATGTACCGATAACAGCAGAAATAATAGTTGCCATAAATACTTGGTCTAGTGGTACACCTGCATCCGATAAAATAATTGGATTTACCACTACAATATATACCATAGTAAGGAATGTGGTCATTCCTGCAATAAGCTCAGTCTTCACATTGGTACCGTGTTCCTTCAAACGAAACATCTTATTACCTTCTTCCTTAAACACGAACGATTTTAACAACATTAATCATATTATTCGTTTTTCAGATAAATTTCAACCCTTTTGATCAAATTTATTATTCTCTAAATTCTTTGTGAAAGGTTTGAAATAAAATATATTCTAATTAGTATTGTTTTTAAAGCTATTTTTTATGCTATATAAAAGTAGATACAATAGAAAAAGCAGATTCCCTTAAAAGGAACCTGCTGTTTTTTTGCTTCTCAATGTTTGTAGCATATCTTTTGTCATAGCGTCTAAATCATATTTATAGGAGAAGCCCCATTCTTCTTTAGCTGCTGTCGCATCAATATTATCTGGCCAGCTATTAGCAATTGCTTGGCGAACTGGATCCACATCATAGCTCATCTGGAAGTTTGGTATTTCCTTTCGGATAGAAGCTGCAATTTGTTCTGGTTCAAAGCTCATTGCCGTTACATTAAATGCATTACGATGGATTAACTTAGATGGATCTGCCTCCATTAAATCGACAATTGCTTGAAGCGCATCCGGCATATACATCATATCCATAAATGTTCCTTCTGCGATATAAGAAGTGTAAGCTCCATCCTCTAATGCTTTATAGTAAATGTCTACTGCATAGTCAGTGGTTCCCCCGCCTGGTAATGTCTCGTTGGAGATCAATCCCGGGAAACGTACTCCCCTAGTATCCAATCCAAATTTATGGAAGTAGTAATCACATAACAATTCTCCAGACACTTTGTTTACTCCATACATCGTTGTTGGACGCTGCAATGTATCCTGAGGCGTGTCTTTCTTAGGAGTGGATGGCCCAAAAGCGCCTATAGAACTCGGTGTAAAGAATTGCATTCCTAGCTCACGTGAAGCTTCCAAAGCATTTACTAGACCACCCATATTTAAATTCCATGCTAAAAGTGGTTTCGCTTCTGCTGTTGCAGAAAGTAATGCAGCCATATGAACCATTGTATCTGCTTGGAATTCCTTCGCCAGCTGATGCATTTTTTCACCATCTGTTACATCTAAAATATCAAAGGGACCACTTTCCGTTACTGGCGATACTATATGTCTGATATCTGTTGCCAAAATATTATTTGAACCATATTCTTTTCGTAGTTTCGTCACTAGCTCCGAGCCAATTTGTCCTAATGCTCCGGTAACCATTATTTTTTTCATCTTTATTTCTCCCTTTCAAAAACATTTGTATTTTTGGGAAGTACATTATATTAATAAAACACCTTGATATGACTATGTTTATCAGGAATTAATTATATCGTGTTCATTCGTGAAATACAACCAAATACATTTTCGATTTTTGGTATAATAATTAGATTAGGAGGTATTTATGAAAATAATAAAGTACGCACTCATCTTTGTATTAGGAGTAATATTGGCTACAGCAATGATGTTTCTAGAGTTACCGTTCTGGTTCATTTATGTATCAGTTGTAGTAATTTATTTACTTTTGTTAGTCGCCCCACAAATGTATACCGTTTATAAATCCAAGGATCTAAATAAAATTGAACACTACTTGGAAAAGAATAAACGAAAACCCATATTTGCTTACCCGCTAGCTTTAAAAACTGGTGATCAAGAACAAATTGTTCGCTCCATAGAGGAGATTTTGAAAAGACATAAACAACCCTATATGCAGGAAGTATATAAAACAATGTTGGCCCTTTTTGAAAACAACGTCTCCAAATTCGAGCAGCTAGCCAAACAAATAAGCAAAGAACCACTTCGCACTTATTACATAGCATACGCAGAAGCACTTAAAGGAAACTTTGACGAGGCCACTACTCTAAAAAATCAACTGCCAAAAGAATGGATGCAGCACGCAATTGCAGCTGTCATAGCAAAACAACAAGGCAACATCGATCTCTTTGAGAAAGAAGTAGACAAATCCATCGACCTAGCAACAGGCGTTCAAAAATATAGTCTCTATTACTCTTTTCAATTAGATACAGATTGAGAGAAGTTGTTGAGTGAATGTTGATCGACCGATTATTCGGGGAAACCGACCGATTATGGACCAGAACCAACCGATTATTTGAGAAAACCGACCGATTTTTGAACCGAACCGACCGATTATGAATAAAAACCGACCGATTCCAATAAAAAAAGCCCGCCTTGGCGGGTTTTCATCTGTTTAGGTGACTCTTTCTCCGTTTTATGTTGCACTTCACACTCATTTAGGTGCCCCTCGCATTGATTTAGGTGACACTTCTCTCACTTTTAGGTGCAGTTCCACTCTTTAGGTGACAATTTCTCCATCTTATGTAGCAATTCTCACTCATTTAGGTGCACCTCGCTTTTATTTATGTTCACTTTTTTAGGTTTACGGGCTCCTCCACTTTTTATGGGACACTCTCATCCTTTTATGGGACACTCCTAACCTATTTACGGGCGCCTTCCGCTCATTTATGGGACACTTTTTGGAGTTTACGGGCGCTTCCACTCTTTATGGGACACTCTCATCCTTTTATGGGACACTTCTAACCTATTTATGGGCGCCTTCCGCTCATTTATGGGACACTTTTTGGAGTTTACGGGCGCCTCTACTTTTTATGGGACACTCTCATCCTTTTATGGGACACTTCTAACCTATTTATGGGCGCATTCCCCATGTTTATGGGTGGTCCAACATCCCCCCCTAGCTCCATTCCCCTATGACTTGCCCAGTCTTTTATTCCAGCTGCCACCTCACCCCACAAAAAAAGCTACCAAATCAATTGGTAGCGGTTATTCATCCTTATTTAATTACGCCTAGTTCTTTTCCTACTTTTTCATAGGTAGCGATGGCTTCGTCTAGCATTTCTTTTGTATGGGCTGCTGTTGGCATGTTGCGCACTCTGCCGGTTCCTTTTGGTACTGTTGGGAACACGATAGATTTTGCGTAGACACCTTCTTCAAACAGTCGTTTAGAGAATTGTTGCGTTAGCTTTTCGTCTCCGATGATGCATGGAGTGATTGGTGTTTCAGAATCACCGATGTTAAATCCAAGCTTCGATAGGCCAGATTTAAGGTAGTCTCCATTTTCCCATAGCTTGTCATGAAGCTCTGTAGAATCGATAATCATTTGGACTGCTGCAGTGATTGCTGCTACATCGCCAGGTGGTAAGGCTGTAGAAAATAGGAATGGACGTGAACGAACTTTTAACCAGTCGATTAAGTCCTTCTTCCCTGCAACGTATCCGCCAACTACTCCGATTGCTTTGGAAAGAGTACCGATTTGGAAATCAATTTCTTTTTCTAGTCCAAAGTGCTTCACTGTACCTTTACCCTTACCTGTCACACCAGAGCCATGTGCATCATCCACATAGGTGATTAGGTCAAACTCTTTTGCTATTTCTACGATTTCTGGAAGCTTCGCGATGTCACCATCCATAGAAAACACACCATCTGTAATGACCATAACTTTATTGTACTGGCCTGATTCTGTTGCTTCCTTTGCTTTCTTGCGAAGATCCTCCATGTCGGAGTGATTG